>CAMLET010000372.1 GCA_946479125.1 uncultured Flavobacteriales bacterium | reverse complement strand
TTGTGTCGGCAGCGTTAAGAGTAATCGAGCCTAAAGCAATGGTTTTCTGAAAAACTCCAGCCACGTAAATATTCCCTTGCTTGTCTGTACAAATGGTGTTTCCACTACTTTTACTCATTCCACCGCCATGTTCCGCCCAATCCCAGTTCAAGGTTTGCGCATTGATCGATGAAAAAGAAACAACGCTGAATAAAGCAATCAGAAAAGAATGAAATTTGTTCATGTCAAGAGTTACATTGGATTTGATAGAATAACGAAGAGAAGTTATAAGAGTTGCCCACAAGAATTATGAATTACCAGTTACGAATTACAAATGATGAGTCCATTGTGGCGGATTACTAATTAGTAATTTGTCACTAGTAATTGTTAATTCGTAATTATCTATCTTTGCGCCGCGAACCCATGCAAAAAGCTGTATCACTATTTCGAACATTTATTGATCGTGGTATGGACATGAATTTTTTAGCTAACATATTCCATTTTCGTTTGAAGCTCGTGATCGCTTTCACAGCTGCATTCTTTGCATTTCCTGTTGTTTTGTCTGCTCAACTTTCCCGTTCTGACGAATCTGTTGCAACAAGCATTTATACAATCATGCTGAACACCACATGGGAAAATCAGTCTTCGTTTCAAACGTTTAAGATTGGGGTGCTAGATAGCGATACCACACTTTTTGGAATCATTCGAAGAAAATACGAGGGAATTACCCTGAAAGGCAAAAAAGTGAATGTTCAGCATTTCAAAAGTGTAGAGGCGGTTAGTGCCACGCAAGTTTTGTGTGTTGACAAGAAATTCAACAAGAAAATAGAGGACGTTGCCGCTGCTACAGCCGGAAATCATACACTTCTGATAACCAATCTTTGTAAGAACGATGATTATCGCATGGTCAACTTTAATGGTCGACTAAAAGATGATGATTTCAAAGTAAATAAGGAAAACATGGCTGCTGCCGGTTTAAAATTGACAGATCAGTTTAAAGAGTACATGGAAGGAACTATGGCTTGGGAAGAACTTTTGAAGGAAGCTAATTCCAAACTGGAAAAAGAATCCGAAAAAGTTCAGGCAAAAGAGAAAACCATTGCAGCACAAGGAAAGAAGATCAATTATCAGAAAATGACGATTGAAGAGAAAGTACGCATGTTGGACGAACAGGGTTCTATTCTCGAGGAACAAGACAAGAAAATTGAAGATCAGTCGAAGGAAATTTACCTGCGAGAGCAAACTTTGCTGGAACAGAAGAATCGTATTTCTGACCAAAAAGGACAAATCAGTGAAATTTTGAAAACTCTGGGAATGCAGCGTGTGATTCTCATTATGGCATTTCTAATGCTCGTTCTGATTCTTGGAATTGCCTATGTAATGTACAGAAGTTCACAGGAACGAAAGAAATCCATTATTGATCTTTCTGAACAGCATTCAATCGTAAGTTCTCAAAAAGACCAGATCGAAAAAATCTTGTTTGAATTGACAGACAGTATTCGCTACGCACTTCGTATTCAGAATGCGGTTTTACCAAGCGAACAAACCATCAAAGGAACTATTCCAGGGGAGTTTTTCGTGATGTACAAACCAAAAGACATCGTTTCAGGAGATTTCTTCTTCGTTGACAGAAGAGGTGATTGGACATTGGTTGCAGTTGCGGATTGTACCGGACATGGTGTTCCTGGAGCGTTTGTGAGTATGTTGTGCATCAGTTTGCTGAACGAAATTGTAAAACAACAGGAATTGACTCGTGCAGATATCATCTTAAACGAATTGCGTGATAAAGTCATTGATTCATTGCAGCAAAAAGGAATTCAGGGTGAACAAATGGACGGAATGGATATTTCCTTGTTGTTGATCAATAACAAGACTTACAAATGTCATTGGTCGGGAGCGAATAATCCGCTGTACATTGTTTCTTCAAAGAAAAATCAGCTAGAAGAAATTAAACCGGATAAACGTCCAATTGCCATTTATCCTGATATGAAAGCCTTTACCAATCACGAATTGGAAGCTGAAAAAGGTGATATTTTCTATTTGTTTACTGACGGATATTCTGATCAGTTTGGTGGTGCAAAAGGGAAGAAGTTCATGAGTAGAAATTTCAAGAACTTACTTGCTGAAAATGCCCACAAACCAATGAACGAACAAGGGAAGATCCTTGATTCAACTATTGAAAACTGGAAAGCAGGTAACGGCTCCGATTTTGAACAGATCGATGACATAACGGTTTTGGGGATTCGAATCGGATGACGTTCCGCTATGGACAGACCTGTGGACCGAATAGTCTGGCTTAGTCACATCGGCTAGCCGATGCCTATTTTCTTCCCGCAAAGACACAAATTTGGAGCGCTTAACAGACGCTCTTAAAGTAGCGAGTCCATTAGGCGAGCAGATTCCGCGAGCGGAATCATTTGCGTCTTCGCGGTAAATAAAAACTGAATTTTGGATGAAGAGGCATTTTGATTCCTTTAGAATTTCCATACCAATCCCGTTGAACCACCAAACCACAAGGTGTTGTCGTAATTTCTGTGGGTTGAGACCATTTCTTTCATAAAGCGAACTTCTGTGCGAATGTCCCAGTACAAATTTGGGCTGATAGGATATTCCATACCAAAATTGAAATAAGCCGATAAAGTGTAGGTCCAGTAATTGTAATGCATCCATTTTTCAGGTTGCGAGCCATTACTTGAAACGTATCTGGCATTCACCGCATACGGGAAAGTATGTAAGGTTCCAATGCGCTCGTAGAACTGCAGCTTTCCTTTCGGTTTAAAATCGAAACGAAATGCAAGCGGAATTCCTAGGTTGTAAACTCTTCCTTCAACAGGCTGAAGTGCAGAAGGAGCTATAGAAGCGATGTCCTTGTTTGGCTCTTGTGTTGTGAACTGCATTCCACCTTGAAGACCGCTTTCCAACCAAAGACGTTTTCCTATTCTTCTACTCAATTGTATATCTGCACTCCAATACAAATGAGCTGGAAGTGATTTCGAAGTTGAGTTGCTAAGTAACTCCTGACTTGTGTACTGATCCTGCTCAAAATTGATGAGGTATGTATTTCCGTATGTCGCTCCAATGTGACCTCCAAGCATCCATTTTGCTGGTCGTGTTGGAGGTGGAGGAGAAAAGGAACCAATATTCGGCGAAGAAGATGAATCGGAATATGAGGAATCATTCGTATGAGAATTGCTGGCTGTTAATGAATCATTTGACGTTTCAGAATCATTTCCTTCAGCGTTTAAATTCTCTGGATTGTTGTCTCCGTTCAACTCTACATCACTTGGAAGATTATCCTTATTGTTTGCCGGATCAGTTATCTCTGAACCGTTTCCATCCACTGAAGAAATGTTGGTTTGTTGATCACCATTTACTGACTTATTATTTGCTAGTGTATTTTCTGATGTGGAATGAATTCGTTTCTTTTTTACAGTCGGTTTGGATGATTTTTTTGCTTGTTTTTGGTTTTTAGAAATTCCATTTTTCTGCGTTTTACTGCTCTTAGTGATTATCGATTTCTTCCCATTTGATTCGATTTCAGATCTATTCTGCTTTCCTGAAGAAGTGTTTTGTTGAGCTACCGAAATAGACTTTGTGTTGCTCTCTGAATCAGCATTTAATTTTGAAGAGTTTGTATTTGAATTTTTAGAAGAAGATGCAGTTACAGCACCATTTGTTTCTACTGTCGATTTGTTGTTTGATTCTTTTGAATTACCAAGTGATTCTGATGCAATAATCTTATTGTCTAATGAAGTTTTTCCATTGGAAGAAGTCATCCAAATTGTAAAGGCAATGCCCGATGCGATTAGGAATCCGGCTGACGCCCAGAAAAGAGATTTCCATGAAAATGTTGAACGCTTCGGTTGAGCAGCTGCTCCGGCTTCAAG
>CAMLET010000371.1 GCA_946479125.1 uncultured Flavobacteriales bacterium | reverse complement strand
TGTTAAATTCATCGTAAACAATTGACTTACAATTCCAGTCATGTTTACATCCTGCTTAAAATAAGCCGTGTTTGTAGCTGACATTGAATTGTAGTAAATGTCGAGTGATCCAGCTGGTCCTGCATCCGCAATTCCAGATGCTCCAACAGTATTTTGTGTACCATTATTTGGTGGCACTTGTGTACAAAGAATGTTTAAGTTATCATCGTATGTATACAAGGTTGTTGATGTTGATCCAATGTAGCTGTTGGTATAAGCTCCAGTTACAATCAGAGGTGTAGCTGCGGCATTTACGTCAGTTGGAGCGTATTGTAAATCCAAATCTGTAGCTGCAATTGCACCAGTGACAGGGTGGATTCTATAATTTTTTCCTTGAGAAGTGGTTACCCGAATACGATCAACTGTTGGATTGAAATCGAATCCGAACAAACTTTGATTGGTTGCAATGGCGAAGGTTGATCCAACAGATGTGGCAACAAACGTGCTGGGGTCAACGGTGTATAACTGCGAAGTACCGGATAAGCTTTCATACGCCATAATATAAAGTTGTCCATTTAGCGGACGAAAATCCATTCCAACAACGGTTTGTGTTGCACTTACACCAGTAATTAAACCATTATTGATGATCGTTCCGGGGGATCCAGCATCGAAAGTTGATATGCTTAAACCTGAACGTGCATAAATTGTTTGAGCATTAGCGTTGATTGAACAACCGAGTAAAATCAAAGTGAAAATGCATAAACGGTAGAACATTCCGTGGATGCTCTTTTTTTCATTAAGAAGAAGTAGATTATGTTTCATGACGATTATTTTAACCTACTAACGAAATAGAATGAATTTTGGATTTTTGAAACAAAAAAAAGCTCAAGAAAATTTCTTTCTTGAGCTCATAATAAGGATATTGATCTTCTTTTACTCCGGCAATTTAAACATACTGCCATCAATTTTTCTTGTTTCATGTATTGGAACATTTTTTCCAATTCCAAGTACTTTTCCGCGAACAGTTCCATCTAGTTTTACTTCTACTTCTTTCGACATGGCCAACTGAATAATGTTGAACAGTCCGCCGGTAGAAAGATCCAAGGTTAAAGGAACAGTATATTTATTTTCAGACTTTCGCTTGATCTTGAGTTTTTCATTCAATCGAATAACACCAACATCTTTACCATTTCCGGTTAAATTCAGTTTTCCGGATTTGATCTTGAATCCCAAGGCATTTGGGTTTTCAACTGTGATATCGAATGAGAAATCTAAACTTCTCCCATTCAATTCCTGCATTTTAAAATTTGAAAAATCGGTAAAATCCGGTTCGTCAAATTCACACGAGCTCGCCATCATTCCAACGAGAACAAGCGTACTCAGAAAATATACTTTCGCTTTCATGTCTCTTTACTTATTAGCTTCAGAGAAATAATGGAAGAAGTATGGAATGGTTTCAATTCCTTTGTAGTAATTAAATAAACCGTAGTGCTCATTTGGTGAATGAATAGCATCTGAATCCAATCCAAATCCCATCATCACTGTTTTCAATCCTAGTACTTTTTCGAACAACGCAATGATCGGAATACTACCGCCACTGCGCACTGGGATTGGAGTTTTGCCAAAAGTTTGTTCGTAAGCTTTAGCCGCACTTTTGTATGCAATAGAATCAATTGGTGTTACAACAGGCTCGCCACCGTGATGAGGATTTACCAAAACTTTAACACCTTGAGGTGCGATCGACTCAAAATGTTTCGTGAATAATTGAGTAATTGTTTCCGGATCTTGATTTGGAACCAAACGCATAGATATTTTAGCAAACGCTTTTGACGCAATTACTGTTTTTGCTCCTTCACCTGTGTATCCACCCCATATTCCGTTTACATCCAATGTCGGACGAATAGAACCTCTTTCCGGAGTCGAATAACCAGCTTCACCATAAACGCTATCGATATCCAATGCTTTCAAGTATTTTTCTTCAGAATATGGAGCTTTTGCCATTTCAGCACGCTCTTCCATCGAAAGTTCGATAACGTCAGCATAGAATCCTGGAATTGTGATGTGATTGTTCTCATCGTGCAATGAAGCAATCATTTTAGTCAGAATGTTGATTGGATTTGCAACACAGCCGCCATAAAGACCAGAATGTAAATCTCTGTTCGGACCAGTTACTTCCACTTCCACGTAACTCAACCCACGTAATCCTGTAGTAATAGAAGGAACATCGTTTGCTAACATTCCTGTATCTGAAACCAAAATGATATCAGCTTTCAATTTGTCTTTGTGTTCTGTGATGAAAACTCCTAAATGTTCAGAACCAACTTCTTCTTCACCTTCGATCATGAATTTCACGTTGCAAGGCAATTCGTTTGATGCAATCATTGCCTCTACAGCTTTAACGTGCATAAACATCTGACCTTTATCATCACATGCTCCACGAGCAAAAATGGCTCCTTCAGGATGCAGTTCCGTGTTCTTAATTACTGGTTCGAAAGGAGGTGAAGTCCATAATTCAATCGGATCTGCCGGCTGAACATCATAATGCCCGTAAACCAATACTGTTGGAAGTGAAGAGTCAATTATTTTTTCTCCATAAACAATCGGATGTCCGGCAGTAGGACAAACTTCTACTTTTTCAAGTCCCGCTTTGGTTAAAAATTCTGCTACTTTTTCGGAACCTTTGAGAACATCATTTTTGTACTGACTATCTGCAGAGATTGTTGGAATCTTCAATAGATCAATCAACTCGTTCAATTGTCTTTCCTTATTATCTTTTAAATATTGCTGCGTTTTTTCCACGTTTTCGTTTTTTTACAAAAGTGCCATTTTTTTTGTGGTTCTGAAAAGGTGAATTTGTTGAAATACCAACAAAAAGTAAAAAAAATGAAGTTTATTATTTGGTCATGCAACGTTTACTATATATTTACAGTCTGACGTAAGATAACTTGTTTTTATGATCAAGAAAAATACACTTAGAAAACTAATTACTACGATTGTTGGATTGTCTCTAGTCTCGCTTTCCTATGCTCAAATTATTGTAACAAATTCACAATCACCTGCCAATTTGGTACAAACCGTATTGATGGGAAATGGTGTTGTAGCATCTAACATTACTTACAATACAAGTGCAGTAAATGCTCAAAGCATTCAGGGTAATGTTACCTATTTTGATGCTTCAGCAACCACGTTTCCATTAGCACGTGGAGTGCTATTGAGCACAGGAAATGGTATTGCGGCTGTTGGTCCGAATACTTCAGGCAGTTTTACAAATAACACTCCTCCAACACCAATGGTGACGACCGACCCTGATTTGAATACAATTGCAAACGGTTCCGTAACAAATGGAGCGATTTTGGAGTTTGATTTTGTTCCATCTGGAGATACGGTAAGTTTCCGTTATGTTTTTGGATCTGATGAGTATCCTGAGTTTTCACCGTCATCATTTAATGATGCATTTGGATTCTTTTTGTCAGGACCTGGAATTTCAGGACCTTACTCAAATGGATCAGTGAATATCGCTTTGATCCCGGGAACTTCTACACCAGTAACAATTAACAATGTTGGTGATGCTAATAACACACAGTATTATGTAGATAATCTTGGTGGAGCTGGTTACGGAAGTGCTATTCAATATGATGGTACTACTGTCATCTTTACAGCTGTATCTCAGGTTCAATGTGGACAAACTTATCACATCAAATTAGCGATTTGTAATGTTGGTGACCAAAGTTATGACTCAGGTGTATTCTTAGAAGCTGATTCATTCTCTTCTGAAGCGGTTGATATCTCAGTTGCAACAGTTGGTGGTGATACAACGGTTATCGAGGGTTGTACAGATGCAACATTCTACTTTACACGTCCACTTACTCAAATTGATGACACTTTAGAGGTTTCTTAC
>CAMLET010000370.1 GCA_946479125.1 uncultured Flavobacteriales bacterium | reverse complement strand
AATTCATCTGATTTTGCAGATTTATCAGGAGCCAAATTCAAGGCAGAAATAAAGCCTGATAAAAAACTTCAACTTACAGAAGCCTATTTATTGAACGAAAAGGAACAAGAAGCAGACACGTTCTCCATCTTTGAAGATTTTAGTTTGATGCTGAAATTCAACGTGAACGAAAAAGTTCCGAATTCTTACGGTTATATTGTTGTTAAAAACGATTTCGAAGAATTTATTATTGAATCTGACAGCAAGGACCTTCCTCCAAATAGTTTTGATAATTTGGAAGTTGGTGAACATACCTTCAAAATAAAGTTCAATCGCAACCTTTTTGCACACGGCAGATACCGTATTTGTTTATGTATGACCTCCCCTTACGAAGCTGATTATTTAGACAATCCCGATAATATTCTTACTTTTCATATCACTGATTTCGAAACACAACGCGGAATAAAGCGGACTTCGAAAACAAGCTACTTATTGAACTGGAACAAACATGCTTAATAACAAATCCATATTAATTACAGGAGGAACCGGATCGCTTGGAAAAGCATTGGTGAAATCTATTCTTGAACGCTGGCCAGATGTTCATCGACTGGTGATTTATAGTCGCGACGAACAAAAGCAATTTGTAATGAATCAGGAATTCCCCGATTCGAAACACAAAGCACTGCGTTATTTCATTGGAGATGTCCGCGACTTTGAACGATTAAAAAGAGCACTTAACGGAATCGATTACGTTATTCATGCTGCAGCGATGAAGCATGTTCATATTGCAGAATACAATCCGGATGAATGCGTAAAAACCAATATTGGTGGGGCTGAGAATGTCATTCGTGCTTGTTTGGAAACGAATGTCAGCAAGGTGGTTGCGCTTTCAACCGACAAAGCTTGTGCTCCGATCAATTTATACGGTGCAACAAAATTGACTTCCGACAAACTGTTTATTGCGGCAAACAATATCAAAGGAATGCGCGAGATTGATTTCTCGGTTGTTCGTTATGGAAACGTAATGGGTTCAAATGGTTCTGTAATTCCTTTCTTTCAAAAAGTGAAAGAGAATGGTGAAATTCCAATTACTCATCC
The DNA here is from genome assembly GCA_946479125.1 of uncultured Flavobacteriales bacterium. The sequence continues at coordinate 2,858 of CAMLET010000370.1, read as the reverse complement.
TGAAATGACGCGTTTCAATATTTCACTTCAGGAAGGTGTTGACATGGTTCTTCACGCGCTTCACGAAGCATGGGGTGGTGAGTTATTTGTCCCAAAGATTCCTTCGTACAAAATTACTGATGTAGCTGAAGCTGTGGCTCCAGGTGTTCCAACGAAAGTGGTGGGAATTCGTCCAGGTGAGAAGATTCATGAAGAAATGATTACCACTTCTGATGCATTCACAACCTATGATTTAGGAAAATACTATGTTATTCTTCCTCAATTGACGCAGTTTGAATTAAATGACTACATCAAGCATTTTAATGCGAAAAAAGTTCCTACCGGCTTCTTCTACAATTCCGGAAACAATGAAATTTGGGAGACAGTAGACAGCATGCGTGAGAAAATAAAAACACAAATGCCAGAATGAACGGAAAAGCAATTCCATACGGCAAACAAACCATAGACGAGAAAGACATTCAGGCTGTAGTTGATGTTCTACAATCCGATTTTCTTACTCAAGGTCCACATATTGCAACATTTGAAAAAAACTTTGCAGAGTATGTCGGATCAAAATATGCTGTTGCTGTTGCTAACGGAACTGCTGCACTTCATTTAGCCGCACTTTGTCTCGACACTTCAAAAAAAGTAATTGCTCCTCCACTCTCTTTTGTCGCTTCAACCAACTGTATAGAATATGTTGGCGGTGAAGTTGAGTTTGTAGATATTGATCCTGATTCATGGTTGATCGACGTCAAAAAAGTAGAAGCTTTACTTATAAAAGATCCAAATGCCTATTCTGGAATTATAGCTGTAAATTTTGCAGGCAAGGTTTGCGATTTTGAAGCATTGAAAAAGTTGGCAGATCAACACGGTTTGTGGATAATGGAAGATGCATGTCATAGTCCGGGCGGAAAAACCACGTTAACCAAAACAAAATCCGGTTCAGGTGAATTAATGGATATTTCTGTTTTCTCCTTTCACCCGGTAAAACACATTGCTTGCGGCGAAGGCGGAATGATTACCACCAATAACGAAAACTTTTACAAGCAGCTGTTAAAGCTCAGAACACATGGAATTACACGAGAACAAGATTTGTTTTCGAATGATGTAAATCTGGCTGGCGGACAAACCGATTTCCCGCTTTGGTACATGGAAATGCAAAGTCTGGGCTACAATTACCGTTTAACTGATCTTCAGGCTGCACTTGGAAACTCGCAGCTTTCGAAAGCAGAAACGGGTTTGAAACGCAGAAGAGAAATTGCTCAGATTTACAATGAGCACTTTAGCAAAAGCAGTTATATTAAAAAGCACAGTGGTTTTCAGGAAGAACATGCGTACCATCTGTATGTGATTTTGGTTGAAAATCGTTTGGAACTATACAATTACCTGCGTTCGAAAAACATATTCGCGCAGATTCACTACTTCCCCATTCATTTGATGCCTTATTATTCGGCAAAAGGATGGAAACAAGGCGATTTCCCGGAAGTAGAAAACTATTATGAGCAATGTCTTTCATTGCCAATGTTTCCTGCATTGACAAATGAAGAAATACAATACGTTCTGACAACAATTGATGCATTCTATGAAAAGTAGAATTGCCATTATACCAGCTCGTGGTGGAAGCAAACGAATTCCTCGTAAAAACATTAAACTGTTTCAGGGAAAACCTATTATTGCTTATCCTATCGAAGCTCTAGTTAAATCGGGGCTTTTTGATCGGATAATTGTCTCCACAGACGATTCCGAAATTGCAGAAATTGCTAAACAATTTGGTGCAGAAGTTCCCTTTCTCAGAAGTGCAGAAAACGCATCCGATACAGCTGCAACTTATCCGGTTATTAAAGAAGTTCTTGATAATCTGAAAACTGAAGAACAACAATTCGATTCTATTTGCTGTGTTTATCCAACTTCAGTGTTTGTTACTGCTGAAATGATTCAAAAATCAGTAGAAAAGTTAGAAGCGGAAAAGCTCAATTCTGTTGTGGCAATTACCAAATATGCTCATCCAATTCAGCGCGCAATTGTTGTTAAAAATGGATTAGCTGACTTTAGAAACCCTGAGTTCAGTCAAACCAGAACGCAGGATTTGGAAACGTTTTATCACGATACAGGTCAGTTTTATATTCTGGATAAATGCGTTTTTGAAGAGCATCAATCGTTTTTCACAGATTCAACTGGTTTCTTCGAATTCCCTGAATCCTTGGTTCAGGATATTGACAACGAAGAAGATTGGAAAATGGCAGAATTGAAATACCAATTACTGAATCCATGAAACGCGTTTTAATTGTTTGCGAAGCTGGCTCAGGAAAAGGACTTGGTCATTTTTACAGATCATTGGCGCTGGCGCAAATCCTCGCAACTGATTATCAGATCACGCTTCTTTCGAATGGAAAGGACTTACCAAATGGTGAAATTAAACTCATTCACACATCTAATTTTGAGCAATTTTCAGGATTTACGGAATATGACTTGATCATTCTCGACGGTTACGAATTCACTACTACTTTCATTTCGAATCTAAGCGCGAGTAACATTCCTTTTATCGAGGTTTCCGATTTTCAGGAACAGCTTTACACGACTCCGTTTTGGTTGAACACTTCTATAAAAAGTGATGCCCCCGGAAAAGGTTTGCAATACAGTTTACTGAGAAAAGAAATTTTGGAAATTGCCAAAAATCGATCATTTGAAGTAAAAGAACCAGGCTCCATTTTCATCGCTTTTGGCGGAACAGATGAGCTTTCAAATTCGATTAAAACTGTTAAAGCACTGCATAACACACACGATTTTACGAAAATCGGAGTATTGTACCCTGAAAACGGGAAAGACATGGAAGCACTTCATACTTATGCAGCATCCGTATTAGATATTGAAGTCAA
>CAMLET010000369.1 GCA_946479125.1 uncultured Flavobacteriales bacterium | reverse complement strand
GTGACTGGAGTTCAGACGTGTGCTCTTCCGATCTGTGAATAGTAATGTTCTTTTCATAGTGTGTTTTTTTGAGGCGAAGATACTGTGTTTTTTTTGTTGACCAAGAAAATTTGGCTTTTGTAAAAATTACCACATAGGCGCATAGAAAAAACAATAGATACATAGCATTAATAAACTATGTTTCTATGTGAATTGACTATGTCCTCTATGTGTTTCAAAAAAAATCCCAGCCTTTTCGAAGCCGGGATTAAGTCTTTCGTCTTTCCTCTTTAGTCTATTGTCTAATTAATCTTTCTTATAAAAAGGAAATTTCACCACTTTTGCTTTAACTCCTTTATCTCTGATTTCAATAAAGATTTCCGAATCAACTGCAGCGTGATCAACAGCTACGTAGGCCAAACCAATTGCTTTTTTTACGCTTGGACCTTGAGTTCCAGAAGTTACTTTTCCAATTTCGTTTCCGTTTGCATCAACTACTTTGTAGTCGTGACGAGGAATTCCTCTGTCAATCATTTCGAAACCAATTAGCTTACGCTTGATTCCAGCTTCTTTTTCGGCTTTCAATTTGTCAGAATCAACAAAATCTTTTGTGAATTTAGTGATCCATCCTAAACCTGCTTCCAATGGGGAAGTCGTGTCGTCAATGTCGTTTCCGTACAAGCAGAATCCCATTTCCAAACGCAATGTATCACGTGCAGCCAAACCAATTGGTTTGATTCCGAAAGGTGCTCCAGCTTCGAATACTTTATCCCAAACTTGCTTTACCTCAGAATTCTTACAGTAGATCTCAAATCCTCCCGAACCTGTGTATCCCGTTGCAGAAATGATCACGTGCTCAATTCCGGCAAACGGACCAACTTCGAAATGGTAGTATTTGATTGCAGAAAGATCAACAGAAGTCAATGACTGCATAGCTTCCATTGCTTTCGGACCTTGAATTGCCAATAATGAATAATCATCAGACAAATTTTTCATTTCCACATTTTTGGTGTTGTGAGAAGAGATCCAATTCCAGTCTTTTTCAATGTTTGAAGCGTTAACCACCAATAAATACTGCTCTTCTTTAATCATGTATACGATCAAATCATCAACAATTCCACCTTTACCATTTGGCAAACAAGAATATTGTGCTTTACCAATAACTAGAGTAGAGGCGTCATTTGAAGTTACACGTTGGATCAAATCCAAAGCATCAGGACCAGTTAACAAAAACTCTCCCATGTGAGAAACATCAAATACTCCAACAGCATTTCTTACTGTTTCGTGTTCAATATTTACACCTTCGTATTGTACAGGCATATTGTATCCTGCAAATGGAACCATTTTCGCTCCTAAAGCTTCGTGTACAGCAGATAACGCAGTATTTTTCATTGGATTTTTTTATTTGGACTCAAAGTTAACAAAACTGTGCTTTTGAACTACATGAAATTAAAAAAGAGGGGCTCGGCCCCCTCCTTCATAACTATATAACTAAAACCTAATAAATAGTGGTTAGTGAGTAACCAACAATCGGAGAACTTCCGAATGATTTTCCAGATAAATTAAATACACTCCATTTGCCAAAGAACTTGTATTCATCTCCAGAGAATCCGTCGAAATGTAATTGATCTCCATTCCAATTTGTCTTCCTGTATTATCGAAAACCTGAATGGATTTTTCCGAAATGTCTTTTCCACTAATTTGTACTTTTTGATTTGCGGGGTTAGGGAACATGAGTAATTCTGAACCAGCTTCTAAATTGACAGCTCTCACTTCCGAGTAAGTGAAATTACCATCCAGATCAACTTGTTTCAATCTATAATAATTTACGCCCATGATCGGATTAGGATCTATTGTAGCGTAATTCGTCAATGTCACAGATTCTCCTTTGGCTTTAACTTCGTCTATTTTCACCCATTCAGAATCCACCATTTTCTCTACATCGAAATGAGCGCTTTTATGCTCCGACTGTGTTTGCCAGGTTAGATCAACGTTGCTGTTTGTTTCATTGTATTTTGCCTGGAAATCCAAAAGTGTTACCGGTAGAGGAGTCGTTGAGTTAATCGAAGCAATTGTAATGAATTTTGTTCCGTTGTTCGGAATATGAGCAATTCCAATATTACTTACAGTAATCGTTGGGTTAGCATAAGAGAAAATGATTCCGGTTCCATCTCCGTTGTAATAACATTGAGTTCCACCGTTTGCAAAATTTCCGTCATCATCAACCAACAAGCGAAGATCATTCACATTTACAGATCCAGGAACTCCACAAGCTGCCAACTTAACATCCATGTTGTAGTTTTGAGCCATATTTGTTCTGGTCACTTTCCATTCTTTCTCCATTCTGGAATACAATGCACAGCTTGCCAATCCTGTTGGTATTTCTAAATTGGATGTGGTGGTCGCACAATAAGCTCCGCTGTTATCTCCCATCATTACATATGATCCGTCAGTAGAAAATGAAGAAGCATTTGTCGGATTCATTGCTGCCAAAGTTCCCATGTAAATACGGGTATTGTCGTCGTCGTAATGCGATTGTTTTTGAGTCAGCATTTCTGAGTCGTCTCTTCCGATTCCAATAATATTTGTGGTGTAAGGTGCTGCAACCGTGAAAATAGTTGTTCCGTTGGTACTCAAATAATCAGTTGGTAAAGTGATTCCATATTTTACTGCAAGGTAAGAATCTACTTTTCGTCGTTCTGTAGCTGTAAGCGCGTTTTTGAAGCCGATTAATTCGGCAACCGGACCTTTCCAGTCGCGTGTGTGACCTGAGAAACTACTAGCTGGCGTTTGGTCATCTTGTCCACCAAGAAAGGCATTCAATGTACTGCTGCCACCAGTTTGACAAAGTGCAGACAGTGTATGCTTTGTACTCGAGTGATTTGAGTTTGAGGCAATATTTGCCTGATTTCGCTGCCATGTTCCAGCTGCAGAACTAGTCCCGAAATCTGTAATGTCATAGGCTTCCAAAAGAATTGATGCTGTTGCTCCGTTGGAATCTCCATGCCAGGTACCGTTTGCTGGTGAAGAAATAGTAACACCTTTTACCGTGGCAACATGTGTATTTAAACGAGTCAGATCATTTAACTGAAAAGTAAAGAACAGTGTTTTGTAATCAATTCCGTTGATTCCGGTATATCCGTTGAGTAAAACACATTGACGAGCTGCTGCAACTCCACCGTCTAAGGTAGCAGCTGGCGCGGCAAAGTCAACAACATAATTGTAGTTGTAAGCGGTGGTGGTTTGATTCAATGATGGATTCCCGTTTAAGTTTGTAGCAGTTCCGGTTGAAACCTGATTTGCCCAGCCTGTCATGGAAGCAACACCAGTTGTTCCCATATCTGCTCTTAACCATGTTTCTAACCCTGAATTTACTCCACCGGGAGCGAGACATGTGATTATTGTTCTTGATCCGGCAGGATTGGTTGTGGAAATAGCAGGTGTACTTCCTGAATTGAAATTCAAAGCATTTGCGGTGAATTGTGAAATCACAGCATCAACGGTGTTACCAATAACTCCGGTATTGTTCAAATCAAGTGTTAACCAGAAGTAATTCGTTCCTGCAGAAAGTGCCTGCGAACCGTTAACCGAATAAGTTGCAACTGTTGGTGTCGCAGAACCGAATAACGTAGTAGTTGCGAAAGTGCTCGATGTCCCGGTATAGTAGATCTTGCATGAAGAAAACGCGCTTGCGGCTGCAGTTCCTGATAAATTGGCTTGAATTTGTGTCAGATTTATAGATGAACCAGCACTCATTGTAACCTGCAATGCAACAACTAATTGGGTTGCGGCACAGTTTTGAACTACTGCTGTGCTGCTTTGTGTTACTACAGCGCTAGAAACGGTCATTGGTGCCGGACAACTTCCTACGAAATTTGTTCCAGCTGCACTTGGGTCGAAAGCAGCTCCCATAGATCCACCTGCTCCGTCTAGCACTTCACAGCGCATTTCCAGCGGATAACTTCCG
>CAMLET010000368.1 GCA_946479125.1 uncultured Flavobacteriales bacterium | reverse complement strand
ATCCAACATATACGACTTCGCAAGCGGCAAGTTTTGTTGTAACGCTGAATGTTGTAGATACCAATAATTGTGAGGATAGCTACTCTCAAACCATTGCATTTCAAACCCAAGATTTACTTTACGTTCCGAACTCGTTCACTCCGAATGGGGATGGAATCAACGACGGATTTGCGCCTTCAGATGTTTTCGGAATCATTCATACGTTCGACATTTACAATCGTTGGGGACAATTGATTTGGTCGGCAGAAAACGGAAATTCAATTTGGGACGGAATGTATAACGGACAAATCGTTCCTGATGGCGTTTACACCTGGCAAATCTCAGTTAAGATCGGTGAAATCATCACAAAGCAGTTAGAAGGACACGTCACCTTGATCAGGTGACCATAATAAAATTTGTGCGTAAGATAGATTTGGTCTTTTGAGATTCGATAGAATATATCTAGATTAGAAACCTAATTCAACCAATGAAGTTTTTAGTAATCAGCTCATTCATTTTCTTTTCAGCCTTCAGCGCGTTTGCTCAAACCGAGGTCCGCGGCCTCCCGCAGTCCGAATTGTTTTTTCGTGCAAAAGCATTGGGGATGGTTATTATTGAAGATTGGTGGGTTCGAGGACTTTCTATTGGTGGAGAATATAGAATTGATCATCAATTTGCGTTGTCAGCAGATTATGTCAATTACCGGGTGCGAGTAGAAGAGGAGGTTCATGATATTCCTGAATATCCGGATGACTACAATGAATATTCTCAATATGATGCACGAAACTATTGGGCGTTTCAGTTAAAGTGGTATCCTCAATTCTGCTTCGATTTTTATGGTGTTCAACCCTATGTTTCATTGATGTATAAAACAGGTGGAAGAAAGCTTTATAATCAGGATAAATATCCAGTTAAAGAGAACGATCTGATTGGCATCAGCGGAGATTTTTACGATGCAGGATTTGTCTTTGGATTTCTTACTTCAGGTCCTATTGGTGGAGATATTGGTCTTGGATTCAGACAACGAACAGAAACACGCTGGGAAGCAAGATATCATGAAAACGCGAGTCCAACTTATGAACAGATCAATGAAGTGAAATACAACATTGTTCTACGCACCAATTTCTACGTAAAGATCTACGGTTGGAAAAACAAGAAAGACGATTATCGCTACGGTTACGGCGATTAAGCTATGCAGACGATTTAACAGCCAACAAAAAAAGACCCGCTCTAAATAGAACAGGTCTTTCGTATATTTTCTTGGGATGATTAATCCACCAATTCCAATTCTTCTTCTCTTACCTCTACAGCAACTTTTTCCTCTTTTACAATGAATTGTGGTTGAAGAACGTCTTTGTTGCCCAAACGTTTCATATGACGGAAATGAGAAGCCAAAGCTTTACGTGTTGTAGGATAAGAACGGTATTCCACATCAAATTGCTCACAAACACCTTCTACAATTTTTTGAATCGCAGGATAATGAATGTGCGAAATACGAGGGAATAAGTGGTGTTCAACCTGGAAGTTTAATCCTCCCAAACACCACGTAACCAATTTGTTATTTACTGCGAAATCGCTAGTTGTGCTCAATTGGTGAATTGCCCATTCAGAATCAATTTCTGTATGCTCGCCATGACTATGTTCAAACTCAACGTTCTCAACCACGTGAGCCAATTGAAATACGAAACTCATGAATAAACCAAGAACAAAATGCATAATGGTAAAGCCAAGAAGCGCCCATCCGATTCCATAAATCATCGCAGGTACACCAATGTAAAGTCCAAAGTAAATAACCTTCGTAGTCCAGAACATGGCATGGTCCATTGGTTTCATTTTTTCAACCTTCACGTTGAATTCTTTTCTGTTGAAATAGCTTTCCCAATCCTTCAAAGTAATCCAGTAAAATGTAGAAATCCCGTAAAGGAACGTAAGGTAAACGTGTTGAAATTTATGTGCCTTGAATCGTTTTTGCGTCTCACTCATTCTTAAGAACGGCGTTTTCGCGATATCGTCATCAATTCCATCAACATTGGTATACGTGTGGTGAACAATATTGTGTTTCTGACGCCACATGTGTGCATCAGTTCCCAACGCATTCATTGATAAGCCGAAGAAATAATTAACGTTTTTCTTTGTCGAGAATGAATCGTGACAAGCATCGTGCATGATATTAAAACCAACCAATCCCTGAACAAACCCAAGAACGGCTGTTAACCCTAAAAATGCCCACAAAGGAATTGGAGCTGCAACCATTACTGTGTAAGTAGCAATATACGCCGTAATGATGATTCCTGCTTTCCAATATAACTTAGCGTTACCTGTTGGATTGATGTTGTTCTCAGTAAAATACCCGTTTACTGAACTGCGAAGAGTCTTAAAGAAATCACCCTTCGGCTGTGCAAATTGTACTGTAGCCAAGCGCAAATAATTTTGGACAAAGATAGGAAATTCTGAGAAAAGTTGGATGCAAATTTCTGCCAGCTCTTGAAATCCCGCAATGCATCCTTGGAATTTTAAGCGCTCCCGCTTATCTTTGTCTAATCTTTTTTAGGATGATTTCTCTCCCGCCAATCTGCAAATGAGGAAAGGATGAATGCTCTCCGTGATGAGCAGGACAAATTGTAACTTGAAATTTTATGGAAACAATGGAAAAATTATCCTCTCAGGAAATCATGCAGTTGGAAGACAAGTATGGAGCGCACAACTATCATCCGCTTCCAGTAGTACTTTCAAAAGGTGAAGGTGTTTACGTTTGGGATGTAGAAGGAAAAAAATATTATGATTTCCTTTCCGCTTATTCGGCAGTGAATCAAGGACATTGTCACCCGAAAATTGTAAAAGCGTTAGTTGATCAGGCTCAGGTGCTGACATTGACTTCTCGCGCATTTTACAACGATGTTTTGGGCGAATACGAGAAATTCATTACGTCTTATTTTGGTTTCGACAAAGTGCTTCCAATGAACACTGGTGCTGAAGCAGTTGAAACGGCTATTAAATTGGCAAGAAAGTGGGGGTACGAGAAAAAAGGTGTTGCTGAGAATCAGGCACAAATTATTGTTTGTGAGCAGAACTTCCACGGAAGAACAACAACAATTGTTTCGTTCTCAAGTGATCCGGATGCAAATACGAACTTTGGTCCGTTTACTCCTGGATTTATTCGTGTTCCTTACAACGATACAAATGCGCTTGCGGAAGCGTTGAAACAACCAAATGTGATCGGATTTTTAGTTGAGCCAATTCAAGGTGAAGCTGGAGTTTATGTTCCGGATGCTGGATATTTATCTAAAGCAAAAGAATTGTGTTCAGAAGTGAACGTTTTATTTATTGCTGATGAGGTTCAAACAGGAATTGCGCGTACTGGTAAATTGTTGGCTGTAGATCACGAAAACGTAAAACCAGACATCTTGATTCTTGGAAAAGCGGTTTCTGGTGGTGTTTATCCGGTTTCTGCAGTTTTGGCAAACGATGAGGTGATGATGGTCATCAAACCAGGTCAACACGGTTCTACATTTGGTGGAAATCCAATCGCTGCTCGAGTTGCTATTGCAGCTTTAGAAGTTGTTCGCGACGAGAAATTGGCTGAAAATGCTGAACGTTTAGGAGAATTGTTCCGTTCTAAAATGAATGAATTGATCGCTAAAACAGATCTTATCCTGAAAGTTAGAGGAAAAGGATTGTTGAACGCGATTTTGATCAACGACACAGAAGACAGTAAAACAGCATGGAATCTGTGTGTTGCTATGAAAGACAACGGATTACTAGCAAAACCAACACATGGAAACATCATTCGTTTTGCACCACCGTTGGTAATGACAGAAGAGCAACTGCTTGAGTGTGTTGCTATCATCGAAAAAACGTTTTTGGAATATCAGAAGTAAGATTCTGAATGGAAATAATGAAAATCCAGGTCATCGAGTCCCGAAATTTCGGGAAGATGGTCTGGATTTTTTGTTTCCAATAACATGAAAAA
>CAMLET010000367.1 GCA_946479125.1 uncultured Flavobacteriales bacterium | reverse complement strand
GAGCATCTGACTGTTAATCAGAGGGTCTCAGGTTCAAGTCCTGAAGGGGGAGCAAAAGGTTATCAGAAATGGTAACCTTTTTTATTTGTATGACCTACTACATTTACATTCTATACTCATCTATTCTTGACAAATATTACGTTGGCTATTCATCCGATCCATGGCTGCGCGTGAATCAGCATAATGAAAATGCAGTTGATAAATTCACTGGACGTACTAAGGATTGGAAATTGGTTTCCGTTTTTCAATCGGAAAGTAAATCAGAAGCGATTTCAATCGAACGCTTTATCAAGAAACAGAAATCAAGGAAATTATTGGAAAGACTTATTGATAATAGTTTTATCTCGGAGGGTAGATTGGCTCAGTTGGTTAGAGTCCCGCACTTGCGGGATTAATCAGAGGGTCTCAGGTTCATCCCGTATGTACGGGAGAAGGGGGAGCAAAAAGGTTATCAGAAATGGTAACCTTTTTTTATTTGTATTTTTCTTTTTGGGTGCATTCCTATAGCAAACGTGTCGTAATTAGAGACTTTCGAACTCTGTTTATTAACTAAGTTTGCATCAACATCTATCTGAAAATATGAAAACGCATTTTTTCATTCCTGTCTTTGCACTGGTTTTATCGTTCACAACAGTTTTATCATGTAATACCAGTAAACCTAAAAAAGAGATTAAAAAGAAACCAAAAAAACATCTTACCGCTGCAGAAAAAACAGATTTGGAGAGAGGTTCTTTTGATAAGCTACCAGATCATAATGATTCAATTCATGGTTGCTGGGAGATTGATAAACGACATTCTACTGTTCAGTTCGGTGACGAGGGGGAGGTTGACGGATTCTTCTTTTTTAAAGAGCATAAGAGATATTCCGTTTATGGTTCACATGATCAATATGATTCGTTTGAATCCAGCTTAGGATTTTATAGGTTTTATAACAATGAATTGACTTTTGAGATTACTGAAGGGAAACCATTTCAGGAAATCTGGACATTAAAAGTTAGACAAGGTAAGATTATAGCTGAAAATAAAAAGAACCCAGAACTGATGCTATATTTGAACAGAATCAAAAAGAAAAGTGATTTAAGATTTAAGTAGTTTGCCTTCTTTTCTTGGAAATGATATTGGTTACAAACATTATATTGCTCTATGCTTAAACTGGAATTGGTAGAAGAAAGGAAAACAGTCCTAAATCATTTCACCCATGGAAAGATTCTTGGTCTGATGTTTTTGTTCTTATGCGTTCCAACTTTCTTTGTTTTACCGTTTTTAAAAGGGTCCGTTTATACTTATTGGATCTCCCCGTATGTGCTGACCGTTTGTGGATTTGCTTTAGTTTCATTTGTTATTTACAGGGTAAAATTTTTCTTTCATCATGATTATCTTCCTATTGGATTTGTTGAGGTTGATGAAAATCAATTGGAGATTCATCAGACTGAAGAAATAGAACGGATCGATCTAGAAAAAGTAAGACTTGAATTCTTTTTTAATGCTCTGAGAGGCGAACGTTTCCATTTTGTTCATAGAGACATTATTCACAGTGGAATAAGTGAAATCATTATTGATGGGAGTTCATCTTACAAAGTTTTACTTAAAACGGAGAAGGAATTACAGCAATTGAAAGCACTGCTTCGTCAATGGTACGAAAAGAAATTTTCTGTGGCTGAATATACCCGCAATAATGAAAAGTATCGTTTGATTGAACTGGAAATTGATTTTGAATGGAAACGTTTACAAGACATTAAATCAAACTGATAGCGGTTTAAATAAACGAAAACCAACAATTAATCAAAAACTGCAAAGACTAGCCTGAGAAAGCATCTGAAATTTGTAATTTGAGCGAGTATGAAAACTACTCTACTGTTTCTCTTTCTTTTCATATCCGGTTTCTCCTTCTCTCAGAAAGACTCCGAAATAATCATTGAAGGTCGCGTACAAGACGAAATTTCTAAACAATCCATTCCTTTTGTTCGGGTTTACAACAAAACGACTAAACAAGGAACCATTACCTCAGAAACAGGTTATTTCCGAATCGCTATTTCGTCTGAGAAAGATACTGTTGAAATAAAATCAATTGGATATACGCCTTTGATTTTGAGGATTGATCTCCAACAAGCATTTTACAATATAGAGTTGGAACCGAACGCAAAAGATTTGTTGGAAGTAGAGGTGAAGCCTGTAAGCGATGATTATCTCTTCGATCTGCTGCAGAAAAGTGATAAACACAAGAAAACAACTGAGACCGCTAAGAGTTACTGCATGCTCACCAGTTTTTACGATACCACACAAATTGAGTTGGTGGAAGCTTATTACAATTTGAATATGAAGGGTTACGACATTCAATCGCTCGATTTAAAGGCTGGACGATTGGCTCTTCAAACCTTTGGTGATCGTTATTTTACCTCGCAAGCGGGTTCTTATACGATCAGTCAGCTCAAGCTGTATGATGAAAACGATTTCTTTCTACAAACGCCTTTGAATCTTAGTTCGCATGAAGCAAAAAAATTGTTTCGCCTGGAACAAAGTGCAGCTTATCGTGATGAAAAATTGGATTCAATTTATGTGATTCGTTATCGACCGAAAAACAATACTGCGAAGAATTTTGAAGGAAAAATATGGTACAATCTGAACACTACGAATATTGAGAAAATTACCATGCGCTGCACTGATTGTGATAGTCATCCTTTTCTACCACTTTTTCCAACGGATAGTATCAAGCAGGTGGATTTGAATATCACGAAAACCTTTTCTGCTGAGGATGGAAATCCGCTTTTTAATCACGTTGATTTTGAGTACAAGGTTGATTATGTTAGTCGACCTGGAAAGCAGGAAGAAGCACGTTTTTCAATTCGAACGAAAGCGGTTCTTTATGCTTATGATACAGAAGACAAGTTTGAACTCCCGAAGTTTGAATTTAAAGAAGGTGTAAATGATTATCGAAAGATCAATGCGTTTGCTTACAACGATTTCTTCTGGAAGAACAATAACGAACTGGATTTGAACGAACAAAATAACCCAAATCAGTCGTTCTTTGAGAATCCGAAATCAATGACCAATGCATTGTTTTTTAAATCTTCTAATTCCGACTGGAAAACGCGAAATCCCAGAGAGAAAAACAGAAACTACTTTGAGCATCCTTACATTCATTGGTCAACGAACAGAGTGTTTTTAAGAGAAATGATTCCCGATAGCACCCTGAAATTCAATCTACAAACGGAGAAATCGTTGATGTATAATTTGAATGTTCAAACGTTTATGGATGTAAACTCATACGCCGATTCCTTGAATATTCTCACCGAAACCGTTTTTGATCCCTACGAGACATTCTATTATCTGCCCATTGATGTTTATGCCAATTGCTTCATCAATATGTATTTTGATTTGTGCGAACTTCAGCGCAGAAAATTGGAAGATGAATTGCGTAAAACCCCAAATCCCACAACGTCTATTCTGGGAAATGCTTACGATCAATTGATGTTGGAGGCCAAAAAGCAACAGGCTCTTTTTCTGAAAGAGGTTGATCGTGGAACCACTGAAAAGGCCATGCGAAAATGGAACGAGTATATTCTGAAAGAATTGGGTATTGACAATATGAGTTTGTTTGAGTTAGAATACAATTGAAAAAAGCATCATGCAGGCAAGCAAGTTTGCCGCAAACCTGCATGATGAATTATTAACTCAAAGAGACTTCCATTCCTCTTTTCAACTCTTCAGGTGATAAAAGAGCTTTTCCAAATGCGCTGATGCGTTGTTTGTAGCGTTCCTTGGCGAAGTCGGATATAGGAATGGACTTTCCGTCTTCATCAACCCTTACCATGGTAACGTTGGTATGTGTTACTAAGCTCTGCTCACCTGTGTAAACATTGTGCTTTCTCACTTCTATGTAGAGTTCAACGGAACTGCTGCCAAAACGAACTGCTTTGCCAAAAATCTTTAGAATACTTCCAGATTTAATGGGTT
>CAMLET010000366.1 GCA_946479125.1 uncultured Flavobacteriales bacterium | reverse complement strand
CTGATGCAACAATCATTCTTGATTTGCATGCTACAACGCAGCGTGACAAAGGAAATTATGGTTTTGGTAGTTGGCAAAAAGTGGCAGATCTACTTCCAGAGCAAAATAAAGTTTGTGTTGTGTTTTTCGGTAATCAATTGGTTTTAAAAGAGGTGAATGCACTTCCTTTAACTGTTGATGCATGTGTTTTGGCGCATGAAAATCACAATGCAATGCAAGATCGTGTTGCACAATTTATCATGGGAGCTTTTGACGTGAAAGGAAAATTGGAGACAACAATTAATCCAACTTGGACAAAAGGAACTGGAGTTGAAGTGAAAGGAAATGGTCGTTTGAAATATACAGTTCCTGAAGAATTAGGAATTTCATCTAAAAAGATGGAAGAAATTGATCAGATTGTAGCAAATTCGATTGAGGCAAAAGCCTTTCCGGGATGTCAGATCGTTGTTGCGATTGAAGGGAAGGTTATTCATCAGAAATCGTACGGGAAATTGACTTACGAAAGCGAAGATTCGGTTACAAACGAGCATATTTATGATATCGCTTCCATTACTAAAATTGCCTCTTCAACGGTTTCGTTAATGAAATTGGATTCTGACGGGAAGTTCAATGCAACAAGTACGTTGGGAACTTTGGTTCCGGAATACGTTTCAAATACGCCTTATGCAACTTTGAAAGCCAATGATTTATTGACGCATCAGGCAGGATTAACACCGTGGATTGCGTTTTATAAGAAAACGTTGAAAGACGGTGAGTTAGATCCTACAATCTACAAAAAGCAAAAAGAAGCTGGCTACGAAACGCAGGTGGCGAAAGGAATTTACATCAAAACGGATTATTGGAAAACCATTCTAAAAACGATTACTGAAGCTCCGTTATCAGGAGTTAAGAAGTATGAGTATTCCGATTTGAGCTACTATTTTTTCAACAAGTTTATTGAGAAGACAAGTGGAATGGGGCAGGAAGATTTTGTTCAGCAAAAAATATATGCACCGCTTGGATTGCAGCACATGACGTATTTGCCTTTGCGTAAATTCCCTGTTGGAATGATTGCCCCAACAGAAAATGACAAAGAATTCAGAAAACAAGTGGTTCAGGGATATGTTCACGATCCGGGAGCAGCAATGATGGGCGGGGTAGCTGGTCATGCAGGACTGTTTTCGAATGCAACAGATTTGGCTGCTTTAATGCAATTGTTGTTAAACAAAGGTCAAGTTGGTTCATTGTCGATCATCAATAAAGATGTTGTTGAAGCTTATACGAAATGTCAGTTTTGTCCAGGAAACCGAAGAGGATTAGGTTTTGATAAGCCGTCCGCTGATGGTTCTGGTGGTCCGGTAAGTAACTTAACGTCATTGGCGAGTTTTGGTCATTCCGGATTTACAGGAACTTTGGCTTGGGCAGATCCAACGTACCAGATCAATTATGTGTTTTTATCGAATCGCGTTTCACCGAATGCTGACAACTGGAAAATTCGTGATATGAATATCAGAACGAATATTCAGAAGGTGATTTACGAAGCCTATAAGGCTAGACATTAAATAGTCATCTCGACTACGCTCGATGACCTAAAATTCAGTTTGAACGAAAAGGTTACCGAGCGTAGTCGAGGTACCTTTTATCAAAAATAGTTACCATGGTTGCAATCCTAAAAATCGGCTATTGAAATAAACGTTTTAAAGTCTGAAAATTGTCGCGACTTAATGCATAATTTTGGGTAAATAAAAGTTAGAATGAAAATCGGAATCGTATTATATCCAACGTTTGGAGGAAGTGGAGTAGTGGCAACGGAGTTGGGGAAAGCTTTAGCTTTGAAAGGTCACGAAATCCATTTCATTACCTATTCTCAACCTGTTCGATTGGGAAGTTTCAGAGAAAATATTTACTATCACGAAGTAAGCATCAGCGATTATCCGTTGTTTGAATACCAGCCGTACGAAACAGAGTTAGCTAGTAAAATGGTTGACGTTGTGAAGTATGAGCATCTCGATCTGCTTCACGTGCATTATGCTATTCCGCACGCTTCTGCAGCGTTTATGGCACAGCAAATTTTGAAATCACAAGGAATTGATATTCCGTTCATTACAACACTTCACGGGACGGATATTACCTTGGTTGGTCGAGATCCATCTTTTGAACCTGTAATTTCATTTTGTTTGAATGCTTCGGATGCCGTTACTGCGGTTTCCAGTAGTTTAATGGAAGACACGTTGACGCATTTCTCTACGAAAAGAAAGATACATGTGATTCCTAACTTTATTCATGTGCCTGATGAGTTGCCTGAGATCAATATGGAAAAACGTCGACAATACGCTTACGATGAAGAGCGAATCATTTGTCACGTTTCCAATTTCCGTCCGGTAAAACGTCTGGAAGATGTGATTAGAACATTTCATTTGATTCAAAAGGAAATTCCAGCACGATTAATTCTTTGTGGTGATGGTCCAGACCGCGTTAGAGCGGAACGTTTGGCTCGCGAACTGGATGTTTGTCATAAAGTAAGATTCACCGGAAAAGTTCGTGATGCAAGTTCTATTTTGCAACTATCTGATTTGTTTTTACTTCCTTCTGAAACGGAAAGTTTTGGATTGGCAGCTTTAGAAGCAATGGCTGAAGGAGTTCCTGTAGTTTCCTCAAATACGGGTGGAATTCCGGAAGTGAACGTTCATGGTGTTTCCGGTTATTTATCCAATGTTGGTGACGTGGAAGATATGGCGAAATATTCGTTGGAAATTCTACGCGATACCAAAACGTTGGAACAATTCCGTCAGGCAGCATTAACGCGAGCATCTGAGTTTAAATTGGAAAAAGTACTACCTATTTACGAAGAACTTTACGAGGAAGTGGTGAAAGGAGTCAAGGCTTAAAATTTTCCCGCAAAAATTTCCCACAGACGAGCACAGAGGTACACAGAAGAAAAAAATATTTTCATAATGTTTTCTTGATCCTGAATTCCTCGTGATTGTTCATACTGCTTTAATTTTGTTTCGATTCATCCGTGTTCTTCAGTGCCCATCTGCGGGAGTTTTTCGCTTTCAATTCATCCGTGCCCTTCCGCGCCCGTCCGTGGGATTTGTTACAATTCTCTGCGTCCTTCGTGAACTCCGCGGGAATCATTTTGAGTTCATCCGTGTTCTTCCGTGCACCTCTGCGGGAGTTTTTCAATTCAATACATCAGCGGTCTTCAGCGCTCGTCTGCGGGAGCCTAAAAAAAACAAACACGACACCTAAGCGCCGTGTTTATCCCTGTGATTCGGAAATTGGGTAATCCCTGTTGCCTTTAACGTTTATTCATACCAGCTAAAAGTCACGGGCAAATTCGGGTTATTTCAGAATATTCACATGTCCGGTAACTACATTGTCAACATGTCTTCTAACAGTCGACTTAAACTCTATTTTCCATGTGTAGGTACCATCTTGAGCTACAAGACCACGGAAGGTTCCGTCCCATCCACCTTCAATGTCTTCAGATTCGTATACAGCTTCGCCCCAGCGATTAAAAATGTAGAAGTGATAATAATTCGGATCCATTCCTGAAGTAATAACAGGTCTGAAAACATCGTTATTCCCATCTCCGTCTGGAGTGAATGTATTCGGAACATAGTAGATTAGATCTTCTTCTACATAGACGGTCGCCATAGCGGTATCAACACATCCGTGATCTGAAGTAGCAGTAAGTATGATCTCATAAGTTCCCACTTCTTCAGGATAAATATGAGTAGGTTCAAATTCTTGTGATCCTGCTCCATCTCCAAAATTCCAGATGTAACTTACAGCGCCTAAAGTACTGTTGTTCATGTTAGTTACAGGTGAAGTTTCCAACATGTAGTATGGACTTGGTTGGAATGAAGCATTTGGAAGCGGATAAGTACAAACAGCAGATGTGAAAGTAGTGTCGTACACACATCCAATTGCTGAAGTACTTGTTAATGTGATGTCGAAACAACCATCGTTTTCAAAAGTG
>CAMLET010000365.1 GCA_946479125.1 uncultured Flavobacteriales bacterium | reverse complement strand
GGAAGCAGAAAACCCTGCAAAAACAACAGAATGTATTGCACCAACTCGGGCACAAGCCATTACTGAGAAAGCCAATTCGGGAATCATAGGCATATACAAACAAACCCTATCGCCTTTTCCCACACCAACATTTCGAAGCGCATTTGCAATTCTATTGACCTCTTTCAAGGTTTGTTCGTACGTAAAACTTTTCGTTGATTCGTTCGGATTATTAGGTTCCCAGAAAATGGCTACTTTATCTGGTTGCGTTGCTACATGACGATCGAGCATGTTCTCTGTAATGTTCAAGGTTCCATCTTCAAACCAGCGTACTTTCGGTTCGTCAAAATTCCATGAAAGTGTTTTCGAAAATGGTTTTTTCCATTGAAAACTACGAGCAATTTCAGACCAGAATTTCTCAGGATCTTCTACACTAAGTTGATATTGCTTTTTATAATCTTCAAATGAATGGATGCGAAAATTGCTCATACAATGGAATTTGGAACTATGAAAAATAGTTAGGGACAAGTCTCAACTTGTCCCTACCACATAAATATCACAATAAAAAAAGAAATTTACTCCTCTATCTTATACTTTTTGAAGAATGCGTCCCAATCCCACAAAAACTGATCAACAACTTGATCCATTCGTTTCAAAAACAAAGGATTTGGCGCATGTAAACGCTTGAAATACTCATCTTGATAAGCATTCAGTTCGTATTTATGGAAGATCGATTTTGAAATGGCGTAAATCATGTTTTTTGAAGGATGATTCACACGTGACAAAAACTTTTGGTAATCACGAACAGTATTTTCAACCTCGGCTGGAGTTGCTTGCATAATAACTGCAAGTTTCTCAAATATAATTGCCTCAATTCGAGATGCTTGTTGAACTTCGAATGTATTTTCCAATGTAGAAAGATTGGCAACCAGAATAATTACAGCAAATTGATCGCTGTCTTCCGGTCCAATATTTGGCGATTGCACAAAAGCAGGATCGTCATTAATTAAGCTAGCTATTTCAGGAAACCCTAGCTCTACCACATCCAGCACACCGTTTAAAAAAACGTTGGCTAATTGATTATCGGAAACTTTCTTCTTAAATACCAGCATATCGTCTACGTCTAACACAAAAATAAACGAATGCACTCCCCCTTTTCAGGTAGTCGTTATGTAAATGTTAACGAAGTTATTAACAACAATTCTGAAGTAATGAACCAAAAAATTAATGAATTGTATGCTCGAATAACTTATATTTAACTTATGAAGTCAATCTTAACTTTACTTGTAATTACAACGTTCTTCTCGTGCGGAAACAGTGAAGAGAAGATTAGTCAAACCACTAATAAACAGGAAGATTTAAGAACTTTACCTTCTACACCCAATAATCCCATCGCTGAGGAGGAATATAAAAATGAAACCGAAATAATCTACGACACCATCCGTTCCAACAGAACTGGTATTGTTGAATGGACAGCCGGAAAAAAGAAAATAAAAAAAGGGCAAACGCTTTATGGCTATGAGAATTCAGAAGCTTTTCTTTCTATCGACGCAAAAAAGAAGAAACTGAATTTACTCGTTGACTCTTTGGTACAAACTGCTACTGGCGATTTGAAATTCGTGAAAGCTAAATGGCAGACTTTTCATTCTTCCTTAAGATCAGATACACTTTTACCTAACTTTCCCAAAATCCAATACCGTGAAGAAGGAATTCATTTTGGAAACGAGAATGTGATGCAACTTTATTCGGAAATAGCCAAACAAGAGGGTAAAATGAAATCCAATTTTGTAACCGCTAAAGCGAGTTATTCAAGTGTTACATGGAAAATTAAGAATGGTACGAAAGTAAAGAAAGGACAGATCATTGCCATTGGTCAACGTTCAGATCTATTTATCGTCAACGTTCACTAACAATTCATAAGCACTTCCATTTCTGGCAAGTTTTCCGTTCAATTGTTCAGATAACATTTCAACCAATTCGGAACCAAACCCTTTCACCATCAAATCACTTTCTACCCAAATACCATCATCAGAATAAGTTAAAAGAAAACCTTCTTCAATTCGTTTTATACTTAATTGAATAGTTCCTTTTTGACCATTTGAAAAGGCATGTTTCAATGAATTGGAGACCAATTCGTTAATAAGCAAACCTAAGGGAACGATCGATTCCAGCTTCAAAACCACGTTCTGAATCTTAATATTAGTTTCAATTTCCTGATTGGCACTTCTGTATGATTCAACGATATCATGAACCAAAATGGTAACGTATTCCTCCAGGTTAAAGCGTGAAAGCTCTTTTTCTCGATACATCTGCTGATGAAGCAAGGCCATTGAAAGAATTCGATTGATTGCTTCGTCAAAATCCTTTTGAGCCTCGGGAGAAGAAACTTCGTCACGGTGCATTCGCAGTAAACTGATGATTATTTGAAGATTATTCTTTACCCGATGATGAATCTCTTTCACCAAAATGGCATTCTCATCACTTTTACGCTGAATGATCTGATTTTGAAGTTCCAGCTCGGCATTGGCAAGCGACATTTGACCTTCGGTATATTTTGTAAACGATAAATGTTGCGAAATGAAATATCCACACAAACAAAGTGCAAGGAAAATTTCAGTTGAAATTCCGATCAAATCAATTGTATCAAGCAGTTTGTACTTTAGTTCAATCGTATCATAGAAATTGATGAAATGAAAAGTGGTGATGAATGCAAAAGCACTTAAAGAAACCCAGCCAGCTCTTCGACCCAATGTGGTAAAAGTGAAAATCAATAAACTCATTCCCCATATAAAATCGGGAGCATGCGGCAAGCCAGTTGGAAGATTACACGTTACGGCTACAATCGACATTCCAATTACGGAATACAAATAAAGTAAGGGCTTGTATTTTTTGGTAACATGCAAATACGCCAAACAAATGGAAACTATTCCAAAAATCCCAAAGTAGATAATGGACGAAACTTGGTCATAAAACAATGTCCAAAATGCAAGAATGAAAAACACCACTCCTAAGAATAGAGTCGTTCGCCACATCATGATAAGTTTTCTCTTATCTATGTAATCGTTGTAGTAGTCAGTATTTGGCCGAAGCAAACTCATTTAGTTATAATCTTCCGGAAATAGTTTTCATAATATTCGTTAGGATAAATGAACTGAATCACACTATCTCCTTTAAAAAAGAGTGGATAAATCTCCATGTCTGAACCGCTTTGCTTTTCAAACAAAACATATTTTTCTGTTTCAGTTGGAAGCGGAGACCTTTTACTATTGAAATCGTATTCGTCAATCAGATTACCATCTTTATAAATAAGCAATTTATCTTTTTTAGTCACTTTCATGGTGATTTTGCCGGTAACACTTGGAGCAATGATCTTTCCCTGATCCTGAACTGAGATCAATTCATATTCACCAACAAGAAACTTATACTTGCTCTTGATTACTCCTTGCACAGAACTGGTTGCTGATAACAACATTGAACCGAACAACAAAAAGACAAAAAACTTCGTAAAACGTGACATAACCTGATATTTCCTCGAATTTAATAATTTATTGGAATTCTTATGCTAGATTGTCCTTCTTTGATACTTGTACTAAAAGTGAAGCATACCAAAGCCAATCGAACTGAAGTACGACGCTTAATTTTTTCATATGCTAACCAAGAATAGGGCTTCTTATGAACAACAACAATAGAAACAGAGTTAACTACAATCTGTAAAACAGATGATATAAATCTAATATAGACAATGCGACATTCTGATGTTTGGACATAAAAAAAGCCCCGTCTTCTTCAAAAACGGGGCTTCAATTATTCTATAGATGTAAGAAACAAATCTTATTCTCTACTCATTTTTCCATTGTAAACATTCTCATTTACTTTCACTTCGTAAATGTAAATTCCACTATTCAAAGGATCAATGTTAGTAGTGTAAATATTGCTTCCATCAACAGCACTTGCATTGGTCACAACTTCCTTGATCTGTTTACCGTTCAAATCGT
>CAMLET010000364.1 GCA_946479125.1 uncultured Flavobacteriales bacterium | reverse complement strand
CCAATCATTTTTTTCATTACAAACGTTTGAAATTGGCTTAACTTAGTTTCAAACTATCAATACGTATGAAAAAAATTGTACTCATGGCTGCATTGTTCTCTTTTGGCGGGACTTATGCGCAAACTTTTTCAGATAATTTCGATTCCTATACTGCGGGTTCTGCAATGGCAGCTCAAAGTGGAGGAGCTTGGACAACTTGGAGTAATGCTCCAGGTGGAACTGAAGATGTTCTTGTTTCTAATGCAAACTCGGTTTCTGGAAATAATTCAGTTTATTTCTCCACTTCAGTTCAGGCTGGTGGACCAACAGATCTAGTAAAGAATTTTGGAGTAATGAATACTGGTCAGTTTTCTATCGAATGGAATATGTTGGTAGAATCTGGTAAAGCAGGATACTTTAATTTCCAAAAAACAGCAACTATTGGTCAAACATGGGCAATGGATTGTTTCTTTGCTGATAATGGAGATTTGATTATCAATAATCAGGATGGGTTGAACTTTACAGCTTCTTACACGCAAGGGAACTGGTTCAATTTCAGAATGGATATCAACTTCAATTCAAATGTCTGGGAAGTGTTTATTGACAACGTTTCAGTAGGAAGCTTTGCGAATCCAGTGAATCAAATTGCATCAATTGATATTTATCCAACTGACCAAAATGCCCCATACAGCTGTGGTTATTATATGGATGATTTTGAATACACGGTAACTCCTTACGTTTTGCCTTCTCTTAATGGAGCTGCAACTTTCGTAAGTTTTGATGCTGGTGCAATTGCTGGAACAGTAGTTAACCCTAAAGTGAAAATCAGAAATTTAGGCTCTACAACAATCAACACAGCAACAATTGATGTTGATTACAATGGAAATAACATCACACAAAACTTAACAAGTTTGAACCTTGCTTCTTTGGCTGAAACTACAATCACAATGACAGGAACTATGACGTTGGTTGCTGGATCAAACGATATGGTTGCAACAATCAGTGCTGTAAATGGAGGAGCCTCAGATGGTGATGCCGCAGATGATGCTACAACAAACACGATTGATCCAATTGTTCCTGCATTAGGAAAAATGGTGATCAGTGAAGAAGGAACTGGAACTTGGTGTGGATGGTGTCCACGTGGAGCAGTTTTCATGGACGCAATGACTCAAAAATATTCTCAATACTGGACCGGAATCGCTGTTCACAATGGAGATCCAATGACTGTTACTGATTACGATGCTGGAATGGCAACGTTGATCTCAGGATATCCAAGTGCTTTGGTTGATCGTGGAAATGATATGGATCCTTCTGTAATGGAGGCTGAAATCTTGAATAGAATTACAGTTGCACCAACAGCTTTCATTGAAAATGGAGCAAATTGGGATGCTGGTACAAGAACTTTGGAAGTTTCTGTAAGTGCTGATTTCCAGGCTGCAGCAAATAACAATTACAAATTGGCAATCGTGTTGATTGAAGACGCTGTAACAGGAACAGGTTCTACTTACAATCAAACAAATTATTACGCTGGTGGAGCTAATGGAGCAATGGGTGGATATGAATCATTACCAAGTTCTGTTCCGGCAGCATCAATGGTTTATGATCACGTTGCTCGTGTTATTGAGCCTTCATTCGGTGGATTTGCAGGTAGTTTCCCGGCAACAGTGAATTCAGGAGAAACGCACACGGTGAACGCAACATTTACATTGCCTGCAACATGGGATGAGAATGAAATTCATATCGTAGGTATGTTGATTGCTCCAAATGGAACAATTGATAATGCTGGAAGAGCAACTATTGCTGAAGCGGTATCAAACGGATTTGTTGATGGAGTTGATATGGTAACTTCAATCGACGAGGAAAACCAACTGGATGCAATGCTGAAAGTTTATCCAAATCCTTCCACGACTTACACAACAGTAACATTGAATCTTCAAAATGAAGCAAATGTTATTTTGAGTTTGAAAGATATGAACGGGGCAACTTTGACAACAAGAAACTACGGAAACTTGTCAGGAGCATCAACTATTGATGTATCAACTGTAGGTTTGGCGAAAGGTGCTTACGTTGTTGAATTGAATGTTAACGGAGTTTTGGCTCGCAGAACGTTAATTGTTCAGTAATCGAATTTTATAAAAGGAAGGCGTCAAGAGATTGACGCCTTTTTTATTTCTGTATTTTTGTGCCATGAAATGGATAGGCCGTCGAATTAGTTTTGTAGATCACGAAGCAAAAACAACAATTATCATTACTCCGGATACTCCTGGAATTTTTAAAGGATTAATTGGTGCTTGGGTGTTTATGTGGGGAGCTGTTGGTGGCTACATGATTTGGTATTTGATCGAATCACTTGGAAAAACTGGTCTTACCGCAAAACAACTGTCTACACTTCAACAGGAACAAATTATCATCGGGGTTTTTCTTGTGTTCTGGGATTACTATTTCACCAGAGTGGGGAGAATGTTCCTTTGGCTTAATTGGGGTAGAGAATATATAAAAATCGATAAAATCGCTTTAACGTTAAAACCATCAGTTGGTAAGTACGGAAGAGCAAAGGAATTTTTCCTTGAGAACATTTCGAAAATCAGTGTATTTACTCCGGAGAAAAATTCACTTCAAACCGCATGGGAAAATTCGCCATGGATTAGAGGAGGCGAGAGAATTGAATTTGAGCATTTTGGAAAACGAATTCGCTTTGGGCGAAAATTGGAAGAACAGGATGCAAAGCAATTATTTCAGTTGGTCACCAAAAAAATAGATGAACATCTGAAGCGCAAGAAGAAAGAAAATAATTAACTCATTACCGCTTCGAGAACCGACTCACGAGTCATTCCTTTTCTTAAGTGCTCCAATATAATAGGGAACTTCTCCTCAATTTTTGATGGAGTAAATCCAAGTGCAACACCAAGCGATTTCACAAGCTTCACTTCATTGTTATCAACACGTCCATCAGCAACGATTAATTGAATGAGTTGGATAAAACGTTCATAACGTTCTTCACGACTTGCAGGTGGTAAATTAGGGTAATTATCAGGGTTGTCACAAATCTCCTTTACCTGTTCATCAGTCAGAGATATTCTTCGGGCAATTCTATTCAATAATTGCTGTTCCAAATGAGAAACCTCTCCATCAACTCGTGCCAATAAAACCAGGTTCTTGAAATGTCCGATTTGTCTTGAACGTTCTCCTGATTCAAAGATGTCTGCTAATGATCCCATAATTTATTTTCGAATAAGTTGTGTAGCTGTAATTTTCAATTCTTCCACTTTCACCTTTGCGGTTGTTGGATTGGTTATGTAAACCTGAAGATAATCTTTTGCATGACGTACGTCAGGAATATTGAATGATTTTTGAATGTGAACCAATGTGTTTGCCTTATGGGCACGCATCTCCACCACATCCCAACTGTAACAATTATGCTTTCCGGCTGCTTGTAATTGTAATATCGGAACTTGAGCAGTGTCAGAAGTGACTATACTCATGTTTATAGTCAAAAGCACTTCGTCTGTTTCAAAATCGCTGAATGGAAGATGTTTGATATCAACAGTTGAATTTGCTTGAACATCAACGTTTTTCATCTTTAACCAAATATTCCTTTTTGTTGTTAGATGCGGATCTTTTGCCAGTTCAATACGTTGAGGCCAAAGCGTGTCGGCGCGTGTTATCAATAAACGGTAATCGGTTACTTCTTCACGACTCGTTTTCCCCCAAATGTGCCAGTATTGTTCTTTCGACATCAGATAGGTATGCATAATACCCTCTGTCATTTGGTATGACTGGAAAATGTTCAATAGAATACACAACAACGCAAATACTCCAACTAGAGTTTTCGCGAATTGACTTCTTGATGAAACAAGGAACAAGCCTATCGGAATGAAAAGAAGTGAGTAAACATCAACCATTGGTCGTTGACCAAGAGAGTCTGAGTACCACCAGCATTCCCATGATGAAACTACCCAGATAACCACAAAAATCAGTGCTCCGAAAACATAGAAAT
>CAMLET010000363.1 GCA_946479125.1 uncultured Flavobacteriales bacterium | reverse complement strand
ATCTGAGTAACACGGTTCAGTTGAATCAGGTAATCTACAATCCGCAAGTGAATTATGGATTGAAGGTGCTTGAGATCAATGCAAAAGTGTTGGAGGTTCAGGAAATCATCCAAGAGCAGGAAATCAAGGAACAAGTGGCAAATACTTATTTCTCCTTGCAAGCGGTTACAAAGCAATTGGCCTTTATTAAAGGGAATATTATTGCTATGGATAAGCTGATTGCTATTATGCAGGCAATGAAGAAGAACGATTTGGTTATTCAAACGGAAGTCGACAAGTTGATGATCAATCGCCTGAATTTGGTGAATGGAGAGCAAACACTCGAAGCAACGAAAATGCAGTTGGAAGATGTGATGAAAATCCTGATTGGTTATCCAATGGAGAAGAATTTGGAACTGGCTCCGGATACCGTTGTTGAACAAAGTGTTTTGGCTGACGAAACTACAGTTGTTCGTCCCGAATTGCAGTTGCTTGATGCACAAATCGAAATGAATCAGGAAGAGCGCAAAGGAACCAATATGGCTTATTTGCCAAGTCTGGCTTTTTATGCAGCCTACAATTATACGGTAAGCTTGAAGCCTGATGAGGATGTTCGTCAGGGAATTCCAGCAGCTTTTATTGGTTTGCGTTTGGATTGGACACTTTTTGACGGTTTCGAGAAAATGAACAAGCAAAAGGTGAATGCTATCAATTACGACAAAATGCAAAATCAACGAGCTCTTGCTGAACAACAGTTGAACATGGTTTCGTTGAATGCGAAACGTCAGATCGATATTAAGAAAACATCACTTGACTTAGCGAAAGAGAAATTGATGCTGGCTCAACGTGTTTATGATCAAACAATGTTACAGCTTAATGAAGGAACAATTTCTTCAAACGATTTGATTTTGGCAGATAACAGTTTACAGGAAGCCCAAACCAATATGGTTGCTGCTTATGTTCAACTGCGTCAGGCAGAAATCACTTACTTGAAATCAATAGGAAATATAAAATAATTCAAAAGTCAAAAGTTAAAAGTCAAAACGTAAGATGACTTTTAAAATTGACGAACTAAAAAATACGATATGAATAAACGTGTCATCATAGTTTCAGTCATTGTTGTTGCATTGATAGCTCTGACTGTTGTGAAATTGAAGTCGAATGTTGCTAAGGTTCAGGAGAAAATTTATGTCTACGATCCAAAAACAGCAATTTTAGTAGAAACAGAAAATCCATCGGATCATACTTTCGAAAACTCTATGAGCTTTTTGGGAACGTTCGAACCAGCTCGCCAAAATACCATTGGTTCCGATGCTAGTGGAAAAGTTGTAAAGTTGATGGTTGAAGAAGGTGACATGATTCGTCAGGGTCAATTGATCGCTAAGGTAGATGACGAAATGTTGCAATTGCAATTGGAGTCTGTTGATGTAAACATCGAAGGTCAAAAGAACGACGAAAAGCGTTACGATAACTTGTCGAAAGAAAATGCTGTTGCTGGTGTAACAGTTGAAAAGACAAAGTTGGGTGTAAAATCGGCTGAATTGCAGAAAAAACAAATTCAAAAACAAATTAGAAGTACCAATTTGAAAGCACCTTTCTCGGGAGTTGTTACGAAGCGAATGATTGATCTAGGGTCGGTTGTTGGTCCTGGAGCAAACCTAATTGAGTTGACAGATATTTCATCTTTGAAATTGACGGTTTCAGTTCCAGAGCGTGATATTTTGAAGTTCTTGAAAGGACAAAAAGTAACCGTAACTGCTGATGTTTACGGAAACCGTGCTTTCGAAGGGAAAGTAACAAATGTAGCCGTTGTAGCTGATAAATCACACAACTTTAAAGTTCAGATTACAGTAAGTAATGCAAAACAAGAGTTACGTGCCGGAATGTATGGAAATGTGAAGCTGACGAACTCAAAAAGTGTTAGACGTTTGGCTATTCCGCGTAAAGCATTGATCGGTTCATCTAAATCTCCTAAGGTTTATGTAGTTCGCGGAGGAAAATCAGTATTGGTTTCTTTCAATGCCGGAACATCTGACGGTGAATACATCGAAGTGGTGAGTGGAATCACAAAAGCAGATAAAATTGTTGTTAAAGGTCAAGTGAACTTGCAAGACAAGTCTTTGGTTAAACTTAAAAAATAAGGAAGTATGACACTTACCGAATTATCGATAAAACGTCCATCGTTTATCATCGTAATCTTCACCATTCTGGTGGGTGGGGGATTACTCAGCTATAGCACGCTCAGTTATGAGCTTCTACCGGATTTCTCTCCGCCCATTTTAACTGTTCAAACAATTTATCCCGGGGCATCTCCGGCAACTATTGAATCACAGGTTTCAAAACCACTTGAAGATGAACTTTCTTCGTTGGAGGATATTGTTGAAGTAACCTCGTTTTCGCTAGACAATGCATCATTGGTGATGTTGGAATTTAGTCCTTCTGCAGACATTGATGAAGCAATGAAAAACGCCGAAAGAAAGATCAATCAGGCAAAATCGAAACTTCCGGACGACGCAGACGATCCTGTGATAGCGAAAATTGACCCGAATGCGGCTCCTGTTCTTCAGGTAAGTTCTCTTGCTTCAAATATGTCCGACAAGGAATTTATGAGCCTGATGGATGAGGAATTATTACCTCAGATCAAACAAGTGAAAGGTGTTGGTAGTGTTCAGGTACTTGGTGGTGAAAAACGTGAAATTCGTGTTGACGTAGACAAAGAGAAACTGCGTACTTACGGTTTGAGTTTGGCGCAGGTCAATCAGGTTATTGCCGCTTCAAATGTTGAGTTCCCAACTGGAAAAGTGAAAAGTGATGACGAGCAGTTAACTGTTCGTTTGGCTGGAAAAATGCAGAGTGTTGAAGCGCTTCGTGAATTGATTATTTCGAATCAAGGTGGTTCAAATGTCCGTTTAGGTGATATCGCTGATGTTTATGATGGATCTGCAGATCAGTTGACAGTTTCACGTTACAACGGAAAGAATGGTATTGGTTTGCGTGTGATGAAACAAAGTGATGCCAATGCGGTTGAGGTTTCGAAATTGACTCAGGAGCGTTTCAAACAAATGGAGGAAAAGTACAAGAAGGAAGGGGTGAAATTCACCGTTGCAACCGATACTTCTCGTCCAACTATTCAAGCCGTTGATGCGGTACTTCACGATTTGGAGATTGCAATTCTGATGGTGGCAGCAGTAATGTTGTTGTTCCTTCATAGTTTGCGAAATGCATTGATCGTTTTAATTGCGATTCCTGCATCCTTGATTTCTACATTCATCGCTATGAGTTTGTTGGGATATACCCTGAACTTGATGACGCTCCTTGCAATGTCATTGGTAATCGGTATTCTCGTGGATGACTCCATTGTTGTATTGGAGAACATTTACCGCCACTTGCAAATGGGGAAAGGGAAACGAAAAGCTGCATTGGATGGTCGTACAGAAATTGGATTTACAGCCTTGGCAATTACTTTGGTCGACGTTGTAGTATTCTCACCGGTAGTATTCATTGACGGTGTAATTGCCGATATTTTGAAGCAATTCTCGGTTGTAGTTGTAATTTCTACCCTGATGTCGTTATTCGTTTGTTTTACATTGACTCCTTGGTTGGCGTCTCGTTTTGCTAAAGAAACGCATCTCGACCCTAAGAAGAATTGGTTCCATGTTCCATTGGCCTGGTTCGAACGTCGTATTACTGCGTTCACTGAAGCATATGTGAAATTGGTAGGTTGGAGTTTACGTAACAAGAAATTTGCTATTCCAGCGATCATCATTCTTTTCTTCGGTGGTATGGCTTCAATGGGAACTGGAATTGTTGGTCAGGAGTTCGTTGCTCAGGGAGACCAAGGGAAGTTCATGTTGAAATTGAAGTACGAACGCAGTGCTACTTTCGAAGAGAACAATAGCACTACGATGCAGATCGAACAATTGTTATTGGCTCAGAAAGATGTAGTAGAAATGGTGTTTTCCAACGTTGGTGGACCAAGTGCCGGAATGGGTGCTGCTGCTTTCGGTTCTGA
>CAMLET010000362.1 GCA_946479125.1 uncultured Flavobacteriales bacterium | reverse complement strand
TTATTCAAAAGGTGCTATTTGTTTTGTGAACGTCAAAAATTGTCCAACAGAAATAGAAGTTTCCAGACGCAAGAAAACAGATATTCTTCAGTACCTTAAGAACTTTAAAACCTAGAAATTTATTATTCAGCGGTTGATAATTACACATATATTTGTGAAAGGTCATATGAAGCACATCCATACAATAGAATACAATATTATTGAGCATTATTCAGAGCTCGAAATGGCAGATCAAAAGTTGATTGAATTGGCATATTCTGCTGCTAAAAAAGCTTATGCGCCATACAGTAATTTTTATGTTGGTGCTTCGGTACAACTGAAAACCGGAGAAGTTTTTTTAGGAAATAATCAGGAGAATATTGCTTATCCAAGTGGTTTGTGTGCCGAACGTGTCGCTTTATTTCATGTGGGTGCAACACATCCGGATGCAGTGATTGACACGTTGGTGGTGGTTGCCAATGGCGATCTGATAACACCAGAAGAATGTGTTTCACCTTGTGGTGCCTGTAGACAAGTTATTGCGGAAAGTGAAAACCGTCAAAAATCGGCTATTCGACTGTTACTGGTAGCACAAAACGGAAGAACTTTCATTTTTGATAAAGCAACGGATTTATTGGTATTTCCCTTTGGAATGAGTTAAACTATGAATGACGAAAGACTGAACGAGTGGATGGCATCGCGAAAAAAAATGCGTGATGATAGAACTGCGGAGAAGCTTTTCGAGTTGCTTAGAAGTGGAAACAAAGGCGCTTTAAGTGCGGCAATAACTATTCTTGAAAGTTCGTTGGAACAGGATCAATTGATCGCTCGTGATTTAATTCGTTTAAGCTTACCATTTGCTGGAAATTCCTTGCGAATTGGTATTACAGGTGTTCCCGGAGTTGGAAAAAGCTCATTCATTGAAAAATTTGGAAGTTTGGTTCTGGAGAATCGATCAAAACTTGCGGTTTTGGCAATTGATCCCAGTAGTGAACGCACTGGCGGAAGTATTCTTGGTGATAAAACCAGAATGGAAGAACTTTCACATCATCCCAATGTTTTTATTCGACCGTCGGCAGCCGGAAATACCCTTGGTGGTGTTGCGCGTAAAACACGTGAAGCAATTATTCTTTGTGAAGCGGCTGGTTTCGACACCATTTTTATAGAAACAGTTGGTGTTGGTCAGTCTGAAATAATGGTGCATTCCATGGTCGACTTTTTCCTCTTGTTATTACTTGCAGGTGCTGGTGATGAACTGCAGGGAATTAAGCGGGGAATTATGGAAATGGCAGATGGTTTGACTGTTACGAAAGCCGACGGTGAAAATGTCAAGAAAGCGCAATTGGCGGCTCGTGAATTAAAGAATGCAATTCATCTTTTTCCACCAACTTCTAATGGATGGATTCCGGAAGTGCATACCTGTAGTTCTTTGGATTCTACCAACCTCGATCTGGTTTGGGGTATGATTGATCGCTTTCATCGACATGCAATTGCTGACGGAAGTTTTCAGCATAAAAGGCAACATCAGAATCTGAATTGGATGCACGAAACCCTGAAGGACCTTTTACTTTCTGATCTGTCGAAAGCTGAGGAGGTGAAAAACGAGATTGTATCTAATGAACTAGCGCTTGAAAAGGGCGAAATAACTGCGTTTGAAGCTGCCGAACAAGTATTTGCCAAGTACTTAAAAAAAGGGTTTTAAACCAGGTTTTCAAGAAAATTATCTTTAAAAGCAGCACTTACAGGTAAATCCTTGTTACCAATCATTACTTTGTTTTTTTGATAACTTGAGATTTTCAATTTTACAACTATATGTTTCTGTTTGAAATCCACATCATAAGAGGTGAAATTTACGAATAAGTTAGGTGTCAGAAAAATCAGTGTTAAGATAAATGCGATAACTTTGTGCTATGAACGAAATGGAATTTGAATTGCGTGGCGAATATATTGAACTGATCGGTTTATTGAAAGCAATTGGTGTTGCCCAAACAGGTGGTCACGCGAAAATGATTGTTGAAGATGAAGAAGTCTTCCGCAATGGCGAATTGGAAACCAGAAAACGCGCAAAATTGGTTGTTGGTGATGTAATTGAGCTTGGCGACGAACTTAGAATTACTATAAAATAGAGATCAAAAGCATAAAAGGTTCAAAAAGTTCAATGAGAAAATTTGACCCATTGAACTTTTGAAACAATTGAACTTTAGAACATCTCCTGAAGTTCTCTTTTTAGATAATCGATTGTAATTTCAGTTGGAAGTTTACCAATTTCTGCAACCAGTTCAAAGATCTTAGCCGCCAAATCAGTTCCTGTTGAAGTTGCCTGCATTTGATTGCCTGCAATGTTGATGATCTTAATTGTTTCTTCTTTTGAATTGCGAACCATTTCCCAGCCTTGAGGGGATACAAATAATTGCTGCGAAGCATTGTGATCGTATTCTTCTCTAATCGCCTTTAACAATTCAGCCTGCATCATTTTGGCAGGTAATGCCGGATTATGCAAACGCATTACCAGATTTCCCGGACCAATACGCTCCATCAACAAAACCGCACGCTGATAAGCATCTACGCGCATCGGTAAAAAGTGTTTTTGGCGCTCTTTTTTAAGCTGGAAATGAAGATTGGTTACTTCTTTGTCGTTATTACGTTTGAAGAAAACGTAAGCCATTGCAAGCATACCAAACGTGGTGATAGCTACAAGTAAAATGGGTAAAATGGTTTGAAGAATATCCATGGTTTTTTATCTATGAATGCGAATTTAAGAATAAGTAACATTAAACAAAACGCGGATCAGCCTCCATAACGTGTCCACAAGATTTACATGTTCTCATTTCTTCTGAACCATAAAATTCTTTAAAGCGGGGAATGAAGTCTTTTTCAATGTTTTCCAATCCAAAACGATAGTGCATTAATTCTGTATTACAGTTTTCACAGAACCAGAACAAACCATCTTCCATATCTGTATCTTTTCTTACGCGTTCAATGACAAGTCCAACGGTGTTTTCACCACGAATTGGACTATGAGGTACATTTGCCGGAAGAAGGAACATTTCACCTTCCTTGATATGAATCTCCTTGGCTTTTCCCTCATGTTGAATCCGAACCATGATATCACCTTCAATTTGGTAGAATAATTCTTCGCTTTCGTTATAGTGATAATCTTTTCGGGCATTAGGTCCACCTACTACCATCACAATAAAATCTCCGGCTTCTTTATATAAGTTTTTGTTTCCAACAGGTGGTTTCAAAAGGTCTCTATTTTCTTCTATCCACTGATGTAGATTAAATGGCATTAACATACGTTCAAATTTTATCAAATGTAACTGTTGTGAACTGGAACTACAATAGAAATTCGGTTAAAAAAAATACCCCCAACTTTTCAGCTGAGGGTATTTTCATATTTTAAGAATAAATCTTATTGTACTACCACACGGTAAACTTTAGAAGATTCTTCAGTTCGTAATGTAACGAAGTACACACCAACTTGAACTTTTCCAAGATCAATTGAAGTTGTTCCAACATTCGTTGAAATATTTTTCTTGATCATTCTACCGTTTGCATCTGTTACTTCAACGTTGAATGCTTTGTCAGCATCGATGTTGATGATTCCAGAAGTTGGGTTTGGATACAATTGAACTCCTGCAAATGTTGCTTCGTCAAGTGATGCGAAATCACAAGTTGAAAGAACAACTACAAGAACATTTGCTGTATCATCAGGACAAACTCCGTTTCCAGCAATGTAATCATAGTTAAATGATCCAGGGAACGCAGATCCAACGATATCAACAGATGTTGGGTTGTCAGATGGATCGTACCATTGACCATTCAAATCAACAGTTCCAGACAATCCACTCAACAAATTAACAGGCTCGTTTTTACAAATTGTAACAGAACCATCTGTTCCAGCGTTAGAAGGAGCGAAGATTTGTACTTGAGAAATGATAGAATCATAAGCACATCCATCAGTCATTCTGTATTGGAAGTCAAATGTTTTGTAAGCCAATCCGTTTGAGTTGAAATCT
>CAMLET010000361.1 GCA_946479125.1 uncultured Flavobacteriales bacterium | reverse complement strand
GAATGATTGTGGTGTACAGATGATTCCTTCTTACGTGAACTATCAGAACGTTACTACAGGACATTTTGAATATTTAGGAGAGACGAGTACAGTTGTTTTCGTTTTGGATTGTGATAATAGCGAGGTAGTGAACGGAACACAGGGCTTTACAATTGCCAATATGCCGGTTGGCACTTATCAGGTTACCAAAACCCTTACGTTGAATCAGGCTTCTTTAGCGTTCTACGAAGAGCAGTACATGAACCCTGAGATCAATACTTGTTTTAAGACTCTTGAAGAATTTGAAGAAGAGTTTTTGGAAGAAGTTGACGTAACGGACTGTTTGAATGATCCGACGGATTGTGATGCATGTGTTGCTGCTTTAGGTCTTGAAGTAGACTTCATTGAAAACGGCGGAACACCAGCACAGTATGCTTATTTGGTGGAACAATGTAAATTGCCGTGTAAACCTTTGTCCATTGGTGAGGCAATTAAGAACTTGATGTTAACGGATATGCGTCCGAATGGGCAGTATGGTGAATACCTGATCAACGGTCAGGTTCATCCTGAGAACTTTCAATTGTCGGTATACAATACCAATAACCAACTTCCAAGATCTCAAATTGCAGTACCACTTAGTGTTCCGGATTGGCAAAAACCTGTTTTGGAAAAAAGTACAGGAACAACTTACAAATACTACGAAGAGGATTTAGTCACTGAGTCGAAAATACAGTTGTTTAACGTTGTTTTGAATACAAGTAACGTAATCACAAGCTCGTATCCGGCTATTGTTAATGGATCAAACTATTCAATTGATCCTGTTACCGGAGTGTATTTGACGGTTGCAGAAAACCTTTCTAACGTAGCCGATTTCATTAGCAACTTTAAGCCTTCATGGGCAAACTCATTATTGTATTATCACCCGGAATATGGATACTTGAAAACGTATCGTGAATTCCAGGTTGAACTGACAGTTCCAACCATTATTGATAATGTTGAAGGAGAATATGACTTTTCATCAGATAGTTTCGACAGTAAAATGGAGAACGCCGATACATGGCAAGAAGCTATCGATGCGAAACTTATTCGTGATAACTATACAAGTTACACGGGTATGGCTCGTTTGTATGATTATACGACAGTGCCAACAACAGTAGTTGGTTATCATGCATACGATCCATTTACTGTAAGTGCAAATGCTACTTCAATGGGGTGGAATCCTTACAGTACAAATTTTGTTGCGAAATTGAGTAACTATCAAACCGTTTCATCAGTTACAAGAAATATTGCTGAAGTAGCTGCTATGATTGGACGAGCAAGCGTGGGTTCTTTACCTGCAAACTGTTTCGCATTTGGAGATGACGACGGAGGTGGAGCAGCTGGAGGAACAGGTCCTGAAGACACTTTAGCGCGTGACAAGGACTGGCAAAACTTTAAATCCCTTTACCGAAGTTTGAAACAACAGTATCAGGCACAATTGGCGGACTACAGAGCAATTAACGTTGGTGCTTATAAAGGCTATAACGCTTGTGTTGGAAACGGAAGCTTCAATCCTTTTGCGAATGATTTCTTTGATTTCCCTTTCTCAGGAACACCATATACGGATGACGAACAACCATGTTATTATGGTACGAGAGCATTATATGAAAGCAAAGTTAAACGCTTTACTAGACCTGAGAATTCCAATATTACAGGTAATTCCTTGAGTCTGACAGATCCCTATGATGCTTACAACGAAACGGCAAGTGTTGCTTACACTTTAACAGGAAATTGCCCTGCTTCTATTGCAATCAGTCAATTGATGAACTCTTTAGCGGATTCTGATCATTTGGCAAGCACTACGTTCGGATTAGGTAACACACCAGAGTTCGTCGGTTACATGATGAGCCAGGGATTAATGACCAATCCTCCAACTTCGCTTGCAGCATGGTCATGGCAGGCTTCAGGAAGTGGCTCAACAATTACTGCGAATATTGTCAACAGTTCAACAACTGTTGAAACAATTACATTGACACAGGGAGGAACGCCTGTTGCATGGAATGCGATCGATCAGATTATCAATTTCCACGCTACAACAACTGGTGGACTTGGATTCCAGTTTACAGCTAAGATTATTTCAGGGACAGATACAATTCCGCTTTCAGGAAGCACTACCATCGATATCTTGAATTGTACGTTCGATGCACCTTGTACGGTAACGGAAATTGGTTCTGATGTACTGGATTTGATGAATGTAATGACTTCTTCGAATATTGTAAGTACTACACCAATAACGGTTTATGGTACTGGTTCAACTGCACCAATAAATCTGTTTGTTTCAGACTTAATGCTGAACACAATGAATCCTGCTACATCTCCTTCAACCGTTACATGGAAGTACGATGCAGGAACAACAGCATTTGAAGTTGCCGCATCAGGAAGTAAAACGATTCGTTTGGATATCGTTTCTATGGTGCCTACAACATTTACAAGTTTCAGCTCAATTCAATCGTTCCCGAGCTACGAGGTTACGGATGAGAACACGATTGTGGTACATGGATACAATTCAAGCAATGCTTCTATCGTTACATTAACACTTGATGCAACTTTGGTTGGAACTTCAAGTACAACAAATCTTGCTATTGGAGATTGTACACAACCTGCTTTAGGTTGTGACGATCAGGCTGTTCAAAACGTTGACGAATTGACTGCCTTGTTGAATGACGTTCTAGGAAACAACAATTCACCGTTTGATTTGTTTGCAAGTACTTACATGACTGACAATCTTACAAGTCAGTTTGAAGACAATATCACTTCAGCAACTTCAACGACAACATTGGTTCAGGTTTTCGATGACGGATATGACATTGGGACGTATGTGATAAGTCAGGATGTTGAAGTTTCAGGTGGTGTAACAACTACTACAACTGTTTACAGAGTAGTAACAGCTACAACTATAGAAATTGTTACGGAAGTTACAGTTTGCGACGATCGTGGTGTATGTGTAACAACAAAAACCTCAACTGGTCCTAGTACTAGAACATTTGATAAAACTTTCCAGACTTCATTTACCATTGGAGATTGTAATTTGACACTTCTTCAGGAAGAAGATCTGGTTCATGGATATGGAATCAATGATGTTACCGGAGTATTGGAATTGATTCCAACAGGACAACCTGATGCCATCGGAAATTATCATGAATTTGATTTAGTAGTATCTATGCCTATAGGTACGGATACTTTAAAAGGGGCAATCTGTCTTCCATTGCGTTTATGTGATACGCTGGATGTGATTACGACAACAGTACCAGACCTACCGGATCCAACTTATACGAACCCGTGTGTTCAGACTGCAATAAATATTGCTTTATCTAATGCAGAAATTGCTTATAACCAATACGTCGATGCATTATTGACTGAGTTTAGAGCGAATTACATTCACCATTGTATGTCGGGTCTGGAATCTTTCAGCAGAATTTACAATGAAAGAGAATATCACCACACACTTTACTACTATGATCAGGCTGGAAACCTGATTAAAACAATTCCACCGGAAGGAGTTGAATTGTTGAACATTACTTCAAGTACTGCTCCGTTGTCGCTTTCAATTGCTGCTGACCGTGCGTGTACAAGTTGTCCTACTAATGTGGTCAACACCACTCATAGAATGGCAACAACATATTTGTACAACTCATTGAATCACTTGATCGCTCAGCATATGCCTGATCAAGACGATATGTCGAGTTGGAGTCAAACATTGGCAAATGGTTTGGATATTAACCTAACAACTACTGCTATCCACATGGTAAGTGAATCAAATGGATACTTGACGGGTTATGTTTCTACGGCAAGTTCAACTACTGGATCTCGCGGGTATGCGTATAAAACAACTGATGGTGGAAGCAACTGGACAAGAATTACGAACCTGTTCTTGAACGATTTGGTACGCGTGAAAATGATGAGTGCCACTGTAGGTTTTGCAGTTGGTAAATCAGGAGTTGCTTTACGTACAGTCGATGGCGGTGATACTTGGGATTTATTGAATACTCATACCACAGG
>CAMLET010000360.1 GCA_946479125.1 uncultured Flavobacteriales bacterium | reverse complement strand
TTCGTATAAAAATATCCGTCTGGGTTTTTTTTCGTATAAAAAATTTTGTGGGGGGGGTTTAGGGGCTAATTATTTTCCCCCTTTACACCCCCCCACAATATACCAACCATAGCCACATTATCTCCGTTATTGAATTTATCTATGAAATTAATCTTTGCTTTTGCGCTCTGTTTTCTCATGCTTTCATGCGGAAACGAGGAAACCCAAAAGGTTTTCAATCCAAAAACGGATAATGTTGACAGCTTATATACATCTTACAAAAAACAGGGAAAGACTGTTCCAATGGATGTGTTGATAGCGCATGGAAATTCATTGCTGGATTCTTACCAATTTTCTGATGCCATTAAAGATGGCGCTGAAGCTTACCGAAGAGAACCATCAAATGTAGATGCACGTTTGCTTTATGCCAAATGTTTGAACAACAAACCGGAAAGAACACATCTTGACAGGACTTCGGCTCAAAAGCATTTTAAATACATTCTCAAAAAACAACCTAAGAATTTGGATGTTCTCATTCAACTTGCTGCAAGTTATGCTGAAATGGGTGATGAGGAAAACGCGTTTTACTATTGCAACGAGGCCTTGAGAATCGACAAGCATTTTAGAGATGCCTACGTTTTGAAAGGGAAAATTTACGATGCTGGTGGAAACAGTAAATTGGCTATTTCTTCTTTCGAAACAGCAATTCAACAAGACCCGGATTTTTACCCCGCGTACTTGTATTTGGGTGAAATTTATCAGTATGATAAAAATGACCCAATGGCCATTGAGTATTTTCTAAGTGCCGAACAAATTGAATCGAACAATATTGAAATTCTTTACAAACTGGCATTTGCTTATCAGTATTTTGAAAAGTACGACCAGGCGAAAAATGTTTACAGAAGAATGCAAAAAATTGATTCAAAATTTGCGGTAAGCTGGTTTCAAATTGGATGGATTAAACAGTTTGGCGAAAAAGAAATAGACAGCGCTCTTTATTATTACAACATCACAACTATTAAAGAACCGCAATACGTTGAGGCTTGGCATAACATGGGGCTTATTTACGAAGAAGACAAGAACGATAAATACGAAGCTATTAAATGCTATCGTCAGGCGGTGAAGTACAATAAGGATTTCGAACTTTCAGTGGAAGGCTTGAAACGACTTTCAAAGTAAACTATGAATCCAAATTCAACAAGTGCGAAGTTAATCCTCATTCTTCTTGAACTGATCATTCCTTTGATCGGATTTCTATTCTGGAAATGGGATTTTGTTTTCATCATGCTGTTCTTTGCTCTTGACTGGCTTGTCGTGGTTTTATTTCAATTCGTTAAAATCAGCGTTTGTTTCAAACAAGAACTCAAAACCTCGGACAAAAGATTTATTGGTTTAACAGCATTCATTATTTTAAGCAAGTTTTTAGGCTCGTTGTTAATCGTTATTGGTGTTTGCTATACACTTATTCCAAACTTTGATCTAAGTGCCGAATTTGAGCGTTTTTTAAGCTACAAAGATTCTGGAATCGCTCAGGGGTATTTCCTTATTCCACTTTGTTTAGTGAACGGATATTTGATCTATCAACGTGATTTTGCCAAACCAAAACTATACGAAACCAAGACCATTCGTGAGATCTTCATGAGAACGTTTACCATTCACATTGTGGTTTTTGT
This sequence comes from uncultured Flavobacteriales bacterium, assembly GCA_946479125.1. The sequence goes on along the minus strand of CAMLET010000360.1, from coordinate 2,369 downwards.
CATTTGCATCATAATAGCTGCACTTGCCATTTATCTTCAACTGAGCCCCGAGGTTTTGTTGTATATTGCACTGGGAACTACTCTCGCTGGTAAAGTATACTTCCAAATCCTAAAAACGAATCCATGAAAACAACATTAGTCCTGCTGATTTGTAATATTTCCTTCGTTGGTTTCTCTCAGATCAAAACTGTAGAACCGAAAGAGGTCAAAAGAGATTCAATCAAAGTTAAACCATCGAATAACGAAAAACCATCCTACTACATTGGTGCAGGACGAAACAACAGTTTTCGTGAACTGATGGAAAATGATGCTCCTTATGGACGTCCACTGGGAAATCGTGCAAACGAAACCAAACTTAATGTATGGTCTTACGAAGTTGGAATTCGCTCACAACTGAACAAATATCTTCAGGTTGACGGCGGATTGGCACTTGAACGTTTTGGTGAACAATATTCCGCAACAGGACCAACAGAACTTGGAGATTCTACATTCAGCTATCAATCGAAGTATACCTTCATCAGTTTGCCAATTCAAGTTTATGGAACTGTTGGAGAAAGTTTCAAACTTTACGCTGGTGGAGGAATTTCACCTGGTATTGTTTCGAAATTCAATAGAGAAGTTACACGTCTCGATTCTCTTGGCGGAATCACAATTACCGAAACCAACCAACCCGAAAAATTGAACAGTTTCCTTTTAAGCGCACGCTTAAGCGGAGGTTTGCAATGGAAATGGAATCGCAACGCTGGAATTTACCTCAATTACACGTACTTCTTAGGATTAAATTCAACCTACGGTAAGCAAGATCAATACAAGCATTATGCGCGTTATGGTTGTCTGCGTTTTGGATTGATATTCCAATTGGATTAATCTCGACTCCGCTCGATTACCTTGGGTCGCTGAGCATAGTCGAAGCGTTAATCTCCCATTGATCCCGAACCGAAACTTTGTTCGTGTCCGTAGTAGAAAATACGTAATTGTGCTGTATCACGAAGGAAATCAATCTTACCAACTTCAATTCTATTGATCTTAATTCCTGTGCGCTCGCTAACGTCTGCAAGCATCTCGTCATATTTATCAGGCATAATCAAATCGATGCGCTCGTACTGAATGATCTTACGCGTTTCGTGTTTCAACAACCACAGGTTCTCTAATCCAAATGTCAGGAATACAAGAACTCCGTTGATCAGTAATACTTCCTTGTAACTAATTTTCGAAGAAGATAAAGAGTTCATTACCGAAACACCAATGATCAGGAATAAATAAGTCATTTCCTTGATCTCAATACTCTCAGTTCTATATCTCAGGATCCCAAAAATGGCGAACAATCCCAATCCCATTCCGGTATCAATATCCAACTTACGCAAAGAGAAACACAAGAAGAAAGTAATTGTACCAATCAGGTAATAAGTGAACAAGTAATCTTTACGCTTTGTTTTAGGGTAATACAACAAGCGAATAAGAATAGTAATAATAATTAGGTTGAAGCCGAATCGAAGCGCGAGATTTTCAAGATCATTGTGAAGCCAATCAAAGATGTACTTGTCTGCATCTACTTTAATTCCTGCTTTTAATAATAAGTTAGCTAGCATTTTTGGAGAGTTTTTGAATATATAGTTGTTTTGATTTAAAGCGATTGGCTTTTAGGAGCGTTTTGTGTTCATTGATATCCATCATTCCGAAACAGAATTTAGAGATTCTAAACGGACGAATACCTTTTGAGCGCATCAATTTATAGAAAGGAGAATTTCTATCTAGTTTTGGTTGTTTCAGTTCCGCAATTACAATGGCAGAAAGTGTTTGACTCATTTCACTTCCAGTTCCGTGATCACCATTCTTAATATCGAAATCGATTGTCAAACGTTCTTCACAGTGTTTGTTTACCAGAGTAATTCTACTGTACGTATTTAGCATTACCGGTTTCAATCCCTTAAAATCAGGAATTCGGGAAGCTAAAAATTCGTTTTCCTTACTTGTGAAATCAGAATGAATATCCGGAATTGCGATTCGCTTTTTATCCGTTCTTCCTTTCATCTTCTCTTTAACCTCGAGAAAACTCATTCCAGTATCAATATAAGTACGCATACGCACTTTAAAACGGCGCGGCAACGACTTGTGATGATCGTGAAAGAACTTGAAATCCTCATCATCGAAATATTGACTGGTATAATTGAAAATTACTTTTCCATCAATATTCAGAACATCGTAGTGTTCCTTGATCGTTTCCAGAATTTCGGGAAGTTGTTTTAGATGAAAGGCGAATTTCTCATCTGTTCGGTTCATTAGCGGAGCACGCGACAATTCTTCAAGAGAAATCCCGTGATAAGTATGCAGCAACTCTGTTAATATTCCGTTCATATTAAGGTAAAAGT
>CAMLET010000359.1 GCA_946479125.1 uncultured Flavobacteriales bacterium | reverse complement strand
CTCCGGAAGTGAGAACGGAACGCAGATATCGTGAACTGGTAAATAAAGGAGATAAAGTCAGCAGAGCCGAAGTTCAGCAAAATCTTCTTCACCGTGATCACATCGACACCACCAGAGCAGAAAGTCCACTCACAAAGGCTCACGATGCCATCGTAATTGACAATAGCGAATTGAGTGTTACCGATCAGCTTGAAATGATCAAATCGCTTATTAAACAGCTGGCACCAAGCCACGTTTAGTTGACATATCACATTTTTGTTGTAAATCTTCATGAGACTGTGAACATTGTTCATTGAATCGTTAGAAATATTCATCAATGTACTTTTATACAACATTTCTTGTCATGAATGCTAACTATAATGTGTAATTTTACACACTCGGAAATTTGTAAAAACATATGTTATCTATTGGAAAAATCACAGAAGAAATAATTGGTAGAAGTCCATTCTTGCGAGAAGCAATGACAGACGATCTAATCAACATCTCTTCACTAGCACGAAAAATCAAACCTGAAATTGAAGAAATACTTGGTAAAGAAGTAAAAGAGGGAGCTATTGTTATGGCTATCAAGAGAATGTCTCCAGGACTTTATCACAGATTAAACCTTAAAATCACAAATATCATTGGTGAACTTGGTGATTTCCTTGTACGTTCAAATCTTGAAGATTATACTTTCGAAAACACTGAATCATTACGCTTAAAACAAGCTGATCTGGTAACTTTAGTAAATACTGATTCAGATGTGTTCTACACAATTTGTAGAGGGGTAACAGAAACAACGATTATTTGTTCTCAGAATATTTCTTCAAAAATCAACAATTTGTTGATTAACGAACGTTTGAAATCTCATACCACTGATCTTGCTTCAGTAACTGTAAAATTACCAACGGTTAATTCAGAAGTATACGGAGTTTACTACTACATCCTGAAGCACCTGGCTTGGGAAGGTTTAAATATCATTGAAGTAGTTTCTACAGCAAACGAGTTTACCATTGTTGTAAAACAAGATCACGTAGATAAAGCATTCAAGGTATTGATGCAATTGAAACGAGGAAAATAACAAAAAAGCCGGTAAAAACCGGCTTTTTTGTTGTCATATTATTTTGATATATGTAGACTTTCCCCTACATCATTTTCATCAATCAATTTTCAAAACCTCTCCTCCACCTGTATCCAAAATATTCATAGAACTCGGTGTTCCTTTGTAAAGAATATTTCCATTTCCTTTCAGGTAGCCATCCAGAGGCAAATTTCCACAATTCACTTTCAATGTTCCGCTTGTTTCATGCGACACATAAATCGATTGATTTACGTTCAAACCAAGCGCATCACCATAGCCGTTACTTCTGGCTCCAATAAATGCATGATCGGTATTTCCTGTTAGAACATAATTCCCCCATCCGTGAGAAATATCTGCTACAACTGAAATACAGTTCAAATCCATCGTAACTGGTCCAGCTCCATCTCTAATAAACAAAACAAAATAATTGGTATTCAATGTTCCACGCGTTTTCAGCGGCTCAGTTCCTTCAAAATGAATGTTATAGATATTTGTATAATGAATTTCCACTTTAATAACCTTGCGTTCGTTACGTAAAAAGTGACATTTATTCTTATTCGAAATCGTTAGGGTTTTATCGTCTGAAATACTCCACTCTACCTTTTTAATCACGTTCTCACCTCCAATGATCACCAGCTTATCTGTAGAATCCTGAACCAGCTCATACTCCAAATGTGCATTCAAAAACAATTTATCGAAATCTGCATCGATAGCAATCTCCATTGTTTTTTCGTCGCCCCAAAATTTCCAGCAGGAACGATCTTCAGCTTTTTTACAAGCTGAAACCAATACAAAGACTACCAGAATTGAAACTAAATTTTTCATTTCTTATAATTAAGTGTGTAACCTATTCCATACTCCACGTAATCGGCTTTTGCCCAATGCGTTTTCAGAACCAGATTAATCAATAAACCATTATCAAACTGATACCTCATTCCTACTCTATGGTAAAGTTCATCATCCATATCATATCTATCTTTCAAATAAACGCCCATTCCCAGAACAAATTTTAATCGATCGAGCGGCAAAATAAACGATGAATATGCGCCAACCTGAAAAATGGTCCACTGTGTTTTCGGAATATAATCTCTGTAATTCATTAAAGATTGCTTCGAAATCAAATCCAAACCGAGTTCCATTCCAACTTTAGGTTTAAACTGCTTCCAAACAAAACTATTCAAGGCAAAAACAGGATAATTCCTTCCGCCTGTTGGGAAGGATTGCTTTGTAGATACGATTCCAACGTTTGTCCATTTCCAATTACTGAAAAATGGTGTTTTCTCTACTTCCCGTTGTTCCACTCTCAGTTCGTTTTGTCCTTTCCAGTGATATCCTAATCCTAAGGAGATAGTAGGAATATTCAATCCCAAATTTGGCATTCTGGTAGATCCGTTCGAAAAATGGGTAAGATCAAAACCGTACAACAGCGAATAATTATCAGCAAAACGCCATTTTCCAGTTATTCCAAGGCAAATAAGCGCATTAAAATGTGTGCTTGTAGCATCGTTTTTCGGATTTAACTCCTGATCAAAAACTTTGCTGACATAACCAATTCCACATCCCATTTTCCATGACAAATAGTTATTGGTATTTGCCTTCATCGGAAATTCGATGAAAGAGTAAGCTCCAAAACCGTATCCAAGAATTTCTTTATTTCCAAGGTTTGATCCGTAGAACGTAATACCAACTAAGGGATTTCGATAGGCATCATTCCAGGATTCACTTCCAAACAATCGCTTGCTAAGACTAATTTCTCCACAGAAAATTCGGTCTTTTGGTAAGTGTCCCATTGTTCCGCGATGAGCAGCCAAAAAACCCGTTTTAGGCCGAAAGCCAAGACACCATTCATCCTGGATAGAATCCTGAGCTTGAACGGCAAATGGCAATAAGAGTAACACGCAAAATTTAAGCATGCCCAAATTTACATCTTTATCCGTTGTATTTTTGCTCTATGGAAGAGAAAAGAATTGACCCTAAAAGCAAAGACAATAGATTGGTCGCATTTGAGCGACTTCTAAATATAATGGATGATCTAAGAGAAAATTGTCCGTGGGATAAAAAACAAACCCTGGAATCGCTTCGCCATTTAACCATAGAAGAAACGTATGAATTGGGCGACGCAATAGTTACAGAAGATATGGAATCGTTGAAAGGTGAAATTGGAGATCTTTTCCTTCACATGGTGTTCTACTGTAAAATTGGAGAAGAACAAAACGCATTTAACGTAGAAAGTGTGCTGAATGCTATTTGCGACAAACTGGTTTTCAGACATCCACATATTTATGGTGAAACTGTTGCAGAAACAGAGGAAGAGGTAAAACAAAACTGGGAAAAGCTCAAACTCAAAGAGGGAAAGAAAAGCGTACTAGAAGGTGTACCGCATGGACTTGCTGCTCTAGTTAAATCAATGCGAATTCAGGAAAAAGTGCGCGGAATTGGATTTGACTGGGACAACGTAGTACAAGTAAAAGAAAAAGTTCAGGAAGAATTTAATGAGCTCGAAGAAGCAGTAGCCAGTAACGATTCAGCACATATTGAAGAAGAATTTGGCGACCTGCTTTTTGCTCTTGTAAACTATTCCCGATTCATTGATGTGAACCCGGACACGGCACTTACAAAAGCAAACAACAAGTTTATTGAGCGTTTTAAACTAATGGAAGAATTGGTTTCAAAAGACAGTAAATCACTGTCCGACATGAACTTAGAACAAATGGACGCTTATTGGGACAAAGCAAAAGGCATCCTAAAAGCAGAAAAGTAGCATACTTTAACCATTCAATCAATAAAACAACAGTTCATTCAAAAGGTCAATTATTAAATTGTTAACTGAAGTTAAAAGCTTAAATTCGTGGCTGACTATTTCATTGGTAATACTTTATGAAAATTAAACTCTTCTTCCTTTTTTCCCTTTTTGCAGCCAGTTTTGGTTTCTCACAAGAACACATTATCCGCGGATATATTGTA
>CAMLET010000358.1 GCA_946479125.1 uncultured Flavobacteriales bacterium | reverse complement strand
CTTCATGTTACAAAACAATTTCCTGACGCGGATGCCGTGGTAAAGAAAAATCGTACCGTTTATCTTACCGTGAATAGAGTGGTCCCTCCTACTATTGAAATGCCCCAACTGGTCAATCTTACTTTCAGAAATTCCAATTCCTGTATCCTTCACAACAAACTCAATTTGCACCGCTGCGTCTTCCTTTGAAACCAATTTTGCAGAAACATTCACTGAGCCTGTTCGTGTGAACTTAATAGCATTTCCTAAAAGATTGATGATAATTTGCGTCAAACGTGTAGGGTCACCCAGAATCGTATTCGGAATTTCAACATCTGAATTGAACACTAATTGTAGTTGTTTGTCTTTTGCCTGTTGAGCAAACATTACCTTGATAGATGCAAAAAGCTCGGTAATGTTGATCGGATGCAATTCAAAGGTCATCAATCCTGATTCAATCTTCGAAATATCTAGTACGTCGTTGATAATTCTCAGCAAATTCTCTCCAGAAGATTTAATGGTTTGAACGTAAGTGTTTTCCTCTTCATTCAGTTTTTTCTTGAGCAGTAAATCCGTAAAACCAATAATAGCGTTCATTGGCGTGCGAATTTCATGACTCATATTGGCAAGGAATGCTTCTTTCAATTGCGACGATTCTTCGGCCATTTTCTTGGCTTCACGCAGTTTATTTTCGGCTTCCTTCACTTCTGTTATGTCTTCAAAAACGGCAATTGCATATTCTATTTTATCGTTTTCGTCGGTGATATTGGTTGCATTTATTCTCAACGGAACTCTTTTTCCATCACGTTCCACTTCCAGGTCTTCAACAACTATATTTGTTTCGCCTTTCAACGCACGAAGTATAGCTCTTCGCTCGGCAGGATAAGGCTCATCTGTACCAATGACAAATGATTTATAAATGTCCCGCAAATTCTCGTAAGTATTCACTTCAACTCCGGGTCCAAGAATTTTTATAGATTCAGTATTCGAATAATACGGAGTTCGATCGGCACCAAGAACGTAAACCCCCAAAGGAAGACTTTCCAAAAATTTCTTCACGCGCTGCTCGCTATCACGCACCTGTTTTTCAGAATGCAAACGACGATTATGATCCTTCAGATAGAAATAAAGTGTAATGACAATAAACAGAATGGCAAGAATGATACTTACCAGAATAACGTTTACGGTAGTTTCAAAATTCTTGTCAGCTTCATTGAGGCGTTTGGAAAGAAATAATCGCTCATTGGTGATAAACTTTTCAATTGAAGATCTGATCTCCACCATCAAATTCTCACCTGTTCCTGAGATCACCAACTTTTGAGCGCTTTCAAAACCGCTATTTGAACGGGTATTCACAACCACTTTAGCGAAAGCACATTTCTTCTGAATTTGCTTATAGGTTTCAGCAAACAACTTACGCTGCGATTGATTATCACTAATCAGTTCATCCAAATGCTTGTATGCCTTTGGTAGATTTATTAAACCATTATTATACGGAATAAGAAATTCGTCGTTATCAGAAATCACAAAACCACGCTGAGCGGTTTCAATATCCTGTACCTGAAGTAAAATGGCCTGAGCTTCTGTGATAACTTGCTGGGTGTGACTAACCCATTCTGATGATTCTTTGTATCGCTTTGTACTTTGATATGCATAGGCACCAACAAGTGCAAGTATCAAAATACTTAAAGAAAAAGTAATAATAATTCTTAACCTACCGAACATTTAACGAATCTGTGCTTGTCACGAAAATAATGAAATAAAATGTCCAAAATGCCCCCGATAAACAAACAATGCATTTCGGTTAATAACTGGATTTTTAAGTTACTTATTTTGAACTCTTTTTGATCGCATCGAGGTAGATCTTTTTGATGCTGTTCTTCTCCTCGCGCTCAATAATCACTTCTATTGCCTGCATTAAATCTGAATTGAGCGGTGTTTTCAATTTCAAAATCTCTCCTAAGGCAAAGGCTGCACTCCAACGTACAACTGTTCCTTCATGTTCTGAATTGTCCAATAAATGGTTGATTGCATCATTCAAGTCAGAAGAAAAAAGATGTGCAGTATTTCCAATCACTTTTGCACTTTCCCATTTTACACGAGGTGCTTGAGACGTCAGTGTTCCAATTACAAAGCGAAAAGCATTTTCATTGATCAAATTTGGTTGAAGTTTAGTGGTAAACTCCAGAGCTTCAATGCAAGTTGCTTTTACCGGATCTTTCGCTGTTGCAGCGAAATCTATCAATTCATCACATGTAATTTTTTTCGTTAACAAAAGTCGACCAAGCATTTCGGTTTTCTCTTTTGCTTTTAGTGCTTTATCCGCTAATAATTCTGCTAACATGTGCTTGTTTTTGAAGAAATAAAGTTAGCCATTTACTTTTGTTGTTTCATCAAATCTACCCGTCAAAATCACCGCAATCATGTTGTTTAAATTTCTTGAGCGCTGTTTTGGTTGTATACCATTTGGAAATTCTTAAATTTTCAAACGGCCATTCTTTTCGATTCACTTGAAGCTCGTAAACGGGGGCTTTGTCTATTTCCGTAAAAATGAAATCGTAGTCTCTTGTTTTGTAAATGATTTGGTTAGGAGATGGCTTGGTTTCTAAAATCGGCCATGCGAGGTTTTCACTTTCAGCACAAACATTCACAAAATACACCGAACCTGCCGAAATCCGTATTTCAGCTAAATCGCAATTATAGCAATTACCTGTGAATTCCAATCCGTATTTCTCGTAAACATTCTTACTAGTTGGGTCGATAGTGTCAATTGGAATTAACTCATTCAATTTCAATACATCAGAACCATACGCAGTCTCCTTTTTGGCTGAATGATCAGATTCTGAAAGTCGAATTGGTTCAATTTCTTCTTGCTTTTCTGTCTTATGGGTTTTGTTTTGACCACAGGAAATGAGAAAAAACAGGATAATTGCAGGTACAAAAAAGTGAGGGGATTTCATGAATTGAAACATTAAGTCAATTACAATTTTGTAAAATGGGAGAACAATGGATCTTTATGTGCCATTCTGCATTCGCCAGTTGTTTTTGAAACAATGACAACTCTTCCGGCCAAATCTTTTTTCCAGTCTTCAGCAGACAGTTCTTCTACTTTTACCTTTGTTGAAAGGAATCCAAAGCTCCATTCTGTTTCCGATTCAGAGAAATAATAAGCCAAAGGACTCAGTGTGTTCTTTCTCTGTGAGAAGATCTTTTCAGCCGATTCCCCACCTTCCATTAATTCGTATTGGATCTTTGATTCATCTCCCGGGAGACTGGTATAACCGTTATCAACTAAAAATTGCTGTGCAATAATCATAGCTTCATCTTTGGTTGAAGGTTTATTCTGAGTACAAAAACTGGTCAGGAACCAAACTGAACAACAGCTGGTAAAAACGATAAGCGATTTGAATAGTTGATTTTTCATTCTTCTAATTTAATTTTTCGAAACCTATTTCGATAGTTTTAAGCGGAATCTTTTTGTGGAATAAACGAAGCGTAAACAACATTGATTTACGAAGCACCAAATGTTCGGGATTTCGGAATACAATTTCGCAGACTGAATTGTCTTTGACATCAAAATACCAGCAGCGAATACCATGACGCATTCGCAGCTTCGATGAATATTCATGAACTTGTATTTTTTCTTTCGTTTCAGTGTTTGTAATCATCACTTGAAAACCATTCAGGTCGACACTTTTACCTCCAATTATCCAAATACCGTATTTACCTTGTTTTAACGCGGTTTGAACCGGAGAATCTTTTAGATGATATTTTGCTTCCATCTCACTTATTTTTAGTGGTCTGCTAATTTCCTAAAGTTCATTATGAAATTGTCTAATTCCGTATTCGTTTCAGAATCCGTAATCAGACCTTTATCATTTATTTTCCCTTTTATGCCTTGAATCAACAAAGTGGTTTCCGCAGTAAACTTAGCAGTTAACGTACTCATGATCAATTTCAATTCTTCATGACCTTTTTCGCCACTTGCAGAAGCTGTTATGATTCCCAAAGGTTTATTTGAGAAAACGGTTGTTGAAACGCACCATTCCAGAATGTTCTTCAAACCACTTGGAAT
>CAMLET010000357.1 GCA_946479125.1 uncultured Flavobacteriales bacterium | reverse complement strand
CCTATAGAATAAACATCTGAACCCGGACAAACGGGATAAAAACCGAGTGAACTGAAAATGTACCAGGCGCTCATTTGTCCGCAATCATCATTCCCACTTAATCCATCAACTTTTGCCAGGTATTTGGTATTCAATACTTGTCGAATGTACTTCTGCGTCAAGTCTGGTCGGCCAACATTGTTGAACATATAGATGACGTGGTGTGAAGGCTCGTTTCCATGAACATAAGAGCCCATAATTCCTTCTCTGGTGATATCTTCCGTATGTTCAAAGTATCTATCCGCCAGTTGCATGGTGAATAAGGAATCCAAGTGTTGAGCAAATTTTTTCTGTCCGCCCATCAATTTCACCAATGAATCAATGTGATGTGGAACGTATAAACTATAATTCCATGCATTTCCTTCAATATAACCAGCTTGGTGTGTACTCAAAGGATCAAATTCCTTTATGAATTCTCCATTCGACGTTTTTGCACGCATAAATCCACTCTTAGAATCATAAACATTTTTGTACGACGAAGCTCTTTTGGAAAATTCACGGTAGATTTCCATATTCCCCAATTGTTGAGCGAGCTGAGCAATGCACCAATCGTCATAGGCGTATTCCAGTGTTTTTGAAACGGATGCTCCGCTCTTGTCTTCGGGAACATATCCAAGTTTCATATAATCCCCAACACCCTCAAAATAGCGTGTCCGCGCAGTTGCTACACAAGCTTCTAATGCTTTGTTATAGTCAATTCCTTCAACCCCTTTTGCATAAGCATCAGCAATTACTGAAACTGCGTGGTAACCGATCATACACCAATTCTCATTTGCGTAATGCGACCAAATGGGTAACATATGTTCAGCACTTTGTTCCTGGTGATCAAGCATGGAATTCACCATATCCGCATTTCTATCGTGTTGTGTTAAATTGAAAAGCGGATGCAAAGCACGATAAGTGTCCCAAAGTGAGAAAGTCGTATAATTGGTTTGCCCATCTTCATTCTGATGAATTTCCAAATCTAAACCTCGATACTTTCCATCTACATCCTGATAAACCGTTGGGCCTAAACAAGTATGGTAAACCGCGGTGTAAAATGTTTTTAGAACATCTGGCGTAGCATTAATGTCATATTTGTCAAATTCTCTATTCCATTGTTGTTGCCCTGTTATCTTATATTCATAAAAATCCCAATGAGGAGCTTCCGTTTCCATGTTTAACAATGCACCTTCCATACTTACACTTGAAAGCGCTACTTTCATCATGAGTTCTTTGCTTTCAGGTAAATCGAATTGGAAGTAAGCACGCAACTGACTTGCTGACATTTCAGGGAAATTCTCTTTTAGATTGAATTTTCGCCAAAAACCGTTGTACACCTTTTTGTTTTGAAAATCGTTGTATCCGTAACCTTTGATGGGTTCTGAAAATTTAATAGCGAAATAAACGGTTCTGTTTCTTGCCCAGCCATTGGTTTGTCTAAAACCAATCACGGTAACACTATCAACTATACGAACGTAAGTGTTTACGTTTTTCCCATCGTAGTTGTAGATTCCGGAAATAAGGTCGAGGATGATATTTGCTGAATCTTTTTGAGAATAAGTGTATTTGTGAATTCCAACACGAGTGGTGGTGGTTAGTTCAGCTCTGATGTTGTGATCTTCCAACGTTACGCCATAGGTATTAGGAGCAGCATATTCCGTATTATGTGAATAGCGAGAGCGGAAACCTTTTTCAGGATGATCTTCTGTCCCAGGATTCAATTGTATTTTTCCTGAAGTTGGTGCAATAAGAATATCTCCTAAATCGGAATGCCCGGTTCCACTAAAGTGTGTGTGACTAAATCCTACTATTGTTGGGTCTTCGTACTGATAACCTGCGCAATACTTGTAAACATCCGGATTGTACTTTCCATCAGTTGCGTAAGGAATGGTATCCGTATCCGGACTCAATTGTACCATTCCAAAAGGAACCGTTGCCCCTGGAAACGTATGTCCCATTTTGGAAGTCCCAATGAGGGGATCTACATACGAAGAATTTGGAACTCGAATGATGTACTTCTTGTCTTTGACCGATGTTTGAGAAAACGATTGAATCGAAGTGAGAAGCAGAACTAAGAGATGGGAAATACGCATTTGAATCTTGTTAAGAGAGAACAAGATAATAAAGAATACGCAGAGACGCAATCGGTCATCGAGCGTAGTCGAGATGTCGGGTCTGTACTGGAAGTTTTTTATTTAAAATCTCAAATGCCTAACCGTATTCCCGTTGTTGATCAATTGATGCAAAGAATCAATTCCTATTGTCAAATGTGCGTCCACATAATTCGAGGTCACTTTCGAATCACTTTCGCTTGTTTTTACACCATCCGGCGTCATGGGTTGATCACTAACCAAAAGCAACGCTCCGGTAGGAATTTTATTCGCAAAGCCGACAGTAAAAATGGTTGCAGTTTCCATATCGATTGCCATTGCACGAATTCTGCTCAAATATGTTTTGAATTCTTCATCGTGTTCCCAAACTCTGCGGTTGGTTGTATAACATGTTCCTGTCCAGTAATCGAAACCGGCATCACGAATGGTGGTAGAAATTGCTTTTTGAAGTGCGAAGGCCGGTAGAGCCGGAACTTCAGCTGGGAAATAATCGTTACTTGTTCCTTCGCCACGGATGGCTGCAATTGGTAAAAGGAAATCACCAACCTGACTTTTTGATTTCAAACCACCACATTTACCTAAAAACAAAACTGCTTTTGGTTTGATTGCGGAAAGAAGATCCATACAAGTTGCTGCCGAAGCGGAACCCATTCCGAAGTTGATAATGGTAATTCCATCAGCTGTTGCGCATTGCATGGGCTTGTTTTTACCAACAACTTCTACTCCGTAAGTTTCCGCGAATTTCTCCACATAATTATGGAAATTGCAAAGCAAAATGTATTCTCCGAAATTCTCTAAAGCTTGTCCTGTATAGCGTGGCAGCCAATTGTTGACTATTTCTTCCTTGGTTTTCATATCACATTCGATTCATGTGAAAATACACACCTTCCGCCAATAATTGTATTAAAAAATGAGAAAAGAATTGCTAAATCGTTTTTTGATTAAACACATAGAGAACATAGTTGGTTCACATAGAAACATAGCTAATTTGATTGAGTTTTAATCAAATCTAATTAAGGACCTTTATAACTATGCTATCTATGTTTTTGCTATGTGACTATGTGTTTATTTTTTTTTTGAGAAACCCAATTAACGTTCCTCTATTTACGGCAGTAACTTTATAGTTCGGGTACGTTTCAACAAAACTCTTAGGAATCTTCAGTTTTGCCTTTTTAGACAGCTGCAGTTGAAATGCGTTTCCAGAAGTGTCTGAAAGCTCTAGATAATCCACTCTTTGTTTCGTATGCGTTAACCAGAAATAGGTTGAAATGTTTGGAGACAACAGTTTTCTCCGTTCGCTTAAAGCCCAGTTTTTCCACAATTGTTCAGCATCGTTTCTAAATTCCATTGGCTGGAAAGCTCTTATCAATGCATTTCGGATTCCGTTATCGCAGAAATAAACCATGAAACTTTTCTTCAATTCGTATTTGTGTGTTGTAAAATAGCTTGGAAGTTTGAACAAAATTCCGGCTTTCTCGAAGAGTAGAATATAACGTTCAACAGTTTCGTTATCCAAATCGCAATCGTTGCCCAGTTCGTTGTAACTAATCACTTCACCAACCTGATAAGCCAGTTTTCGGAGTAGTTTAATCAACTGCTCTTTTTTGTTGATGCGTTCGCCTGCAAAATGACGAATAATGGCTTTGTCCAAAACCGCGAGCAAGGTTTCTTCTTTAGCTGAAGTATCGGCTGAAACAACTTCAGGATAATAACCAAAAACCAAACGGTCGTCTAGTGCTTTGTCTTCATTCGACAAACCAAAATGCTCTGCACATTCTTCGTAAGAAAGCGGATTTACAATGATCTCTGCATCGCTGGTTCTGAAAACTTCCCAAAAGGCATTGTCCATTTCCGGTTCATAGGAGCAGATCAGTACAATGTTTTCCAGCTTCTCAGCATCAAAGCACCAGTCTATAACCTCAT
>CAMLET010000356.1 GCA_946479125.1 uncultured Flavobacteriales bacterium | reverse complement strand
CTTTCGTGACCAAACTCTGCTTAGACAACCAAATTCCTTTGCGTGTTTTTAAATGTCCTGTAGAGCTAACCAAAGCTGACGGAAAGAACCTTCAGAATGAAGCACGGAATTTTCGTCATCGCTTATTCCAGCAATGGACGACTATTAGTGAAAACCATAAAGTGTTATTGGCCCATCACCAAAACGATCAGTTGGAAACCTTCTTTCTTCAGCATTTCAGAGGAAGTGGAACCTTTGGTTTACGTGGCATGCGTTCGGAATCCTATCAAATCATTCGACCATTTTTGGAATTATCGAAAGAGGAATTAAAGCATTACGCACTTGAAAACAAGCTGGAATGGCGCGAAGACATTTCAAATTCCAGTTCCAACTATTTGAGGAATCTTTTCAGAAATGAGATCATTCCAAAACTTCAAACCAACATTCCGAGCTTAACGGAAAGCATTGTAGTTTTCCAGAATAAGCTAGATGAAGCAATTGAACTTGAAACTGAAGGTTCTGAAAAATGGATTTCAAACGTTATTTCCAATCAATTCATTTCTACGGAAGAATGGACAACCACTTCAGAGCTTACAAAGCTTTTACTTCTGAAAAGGCTTGATCTTCCAGCCTGGTTTTTAAAGCGACTCAATGAAGGTTTCCGGTTGAATTTAAGCGCAGAATTACTTTGTGATGACATTTGGTTTTACAAAGGAACCAAAGGAATGCACATTCGTAATAAAAACGCAATCCCAAAACAATGGGAGTACAAGATTGAAAAAAGCATTCCCGAAGACTCATGCAATAACAATGAAAAACTGATTTGTTCATCAGAAATCGATACATCCCAGCTTCAATTGCGGGCTTTAAGGAAGGAAGATAAAATTCAACTGGCTGGAATGAATGGTCAAAAACGCGCCTGGGACTTACTGAAAGAAGCCGGAATCCCAAGTCAAATTCGTTCTGAATGGCAAGTTCTAACCCTTGGAAATCAAGTTCTTTGGATTCCGAATATTGCCGTTTGTGCTTCTCCGTTTACAAAAAACCACGTTTCATCTACACTTAAGATATCTCTTATCGAAAAAATGAAATAAATTCTTTGAAAAAAATTCACATTTTCAATTTTTTATTTACATTGTGTTAACGAACTATTAAACCCCACGGAAATATGGAGCCAGAAGTAATCGAAAAAGAAATCGTAAAAGATTTGACTTTTAAACTACCTGTTCGATTTAACCAGGAACCGAACATCATGCATAAATTGGAAGAAGCTACTCGTTTGGGTAATGGATACCACACAAAAGTGGGAATCGTTTTCCATGATGATGAAGGATTAAAAAGGGTGAATACAACCATTTGGGCAACCGGACAAAAGTACATTTGCCTGAAAGGTGGAATGTGGATTCCGATTGATCACATTGTAGAACTTAAGTTTTAGGATTTCAAGAGTAATATTTACTATACGACTAAGGACACTTTGTATCCGAATTAACGTTTCGTAGTTTTGATGTACCAATCAAAGTTTATGAAACGTTTTTTTTGTTTCCTGATTTTCGCTCTAAGTTCGTTGGCTATCCAAGCTCAGGAGAACGTGAAATGGGAGGTCAGTTATTCCAAAGAGAAGAATTCCATTCTTTTCACGGCAACTATTGCTGAAGGGTGGCATTTGTACAGTCAGCACATCAATAACGATATTGGTCCGGTACCAACAAGTTTTACGATCGAAGTTTCCGAAGGAGTAAAATTGGTTGACAAAGTTGTTGAACCAACACCCATCAGAGAATACGACGAAAACTTTGAAGCGAACTTAGATTTCTTCAAAGCAACAGTAACCTTTGTTCAGAAAGTGGAGAAAAAAAGCAACGGTAGAATAAGCGGAGTAATTACTTACATGATTTGTAATGATGTCATGTGCTTACCACCAGTTGATGTTCCGTTCGAGATTTCTATTCCTTAATAATCACAATAAAAACCCACACAATTTCAGTATGAAACTTGTTCTAAAGACCCTTTTTCTTGCTTTCGCACTTCTTAAATTATCCACCTTAAATGCTCAGGTTGAATTTCCTGAAGACAAGGTGAAATGGAAATTTAAAGTTGAGCAGGGAAAAGATTGTGAAGCGACCATTATTGCAGAAGTAAGTATTGTTCCTGATTGGGAAATTAACGCACTTTATTTACCCAAAGGTTCTTTTGGTATTCCTTCACAATTTAGCGTAGTTGCCAGTAAAGATGTAAAGTTGATTGGTAAAGCAACGGAGCCTAAACCAGTTATGCATCATGATGAAGAAGCAGACGAAGATTTAGCTTATCATGTGGGTAAAATTGTTTTCAAGCAAAAAGTGCAAATCCTCAATAAAAAGGATTTCAAACTGAAAATCAATTACGGATTTCAAACATGTAAAATAAACGGTTATTGTCTTGCTCCTTATGAAAACACAACTTCTGTTGCCGTTAAAGGATGTGAAGCAAGTACAGAAGAAGTTGTAACAGATGAAAACAACACTTCTCCTGAGCAAACTACACCAACAAAAATCACAAACGACTCAAAGAAAGCAACAGAAAAAAAAGACGATAAAAAAGGTGCTACTGCTGAAATGAAACCAGCAAATAATTCTTTGGATTTAAGCAAGCTTTCCAACGGGGAACTTTTTGCAGTTGCATTCGGATTTGGACTTTTAGCATTGATTACGCCATGTATGTTCCCAATGATACCAATGACAGTTAGCTTCTTTACAAAAAGAAGTAAGACACGTAAAGCTGGTATCAAAAACGCGATGATTTATGCATTTTCGATCATTGCTATTTTCATCTTATTAGGTGTACTGGTTGCCGCATTAACAAAGGATGCAGGAACAATCAACAAAATTTCTGCTAATCCATATTTGAACTTGTTCTTTTTTGCCCTGCTAATTGTATTTGCAGTTTCATTTATGGGAGCGTTTGAGATTCGTTTACCAAATAAATGGATTAATAAGGTTGATGCTGGTGCAGATAAAGGAGGAATACTTGGAATCTTCTTCATGGCTTTGGTATTGGTATTGGTTTCATTTTCATGTACTGGACCATTTGTAGGAAACATTCTGGTTATTGTAATTGAAGAAGGTGGAATTACACCGATAATCGGAATGCTTGGTTTCTCAAGTGCAATTGCTCTTCCGTTCGCTCTATTTGCTTTGTTCCCAAGCTGGTTGAACTCTCTTCCGCAGTCAGGAGGATGGTTAAATACTGTAAAAGTGGTTCTTGGGTTATTGGAACTGGCTTTCGCATTCAAATTCTTGTCAAACGCAGATTTCGCCTGGCAGTCACACTTCCTTGAGCGCGAAGTTTTCGTTGCTATATGGATTGGAATTTTCGCTGTACTTGCTCTTTACTTACTTGGATTCATCCGCTTCCCTCATGACGATCAAATCGAAAAAGTTTCAGTTGGAAGAGGAATTTTCGGAACATTTGTTTTAGCTTTCGTTTTCTATATGATTCCAGGGCTTTGGGGAGCTCCTTTGAAATTGATCAATGCTTTCCCTCCTCCACTTTACTATTCTGAATCACCAAGAGGTTTAAGCGGAAGTGGAAATACGCAAAGTGGCGATATGGCTGAAGGAACGGAACTTGGTCCGCAAGGATTAAATGTATACCACGATTTAGATGATGCGCTTGCTTATTCGAAAAAAGTTGGAAAACCGGTCTTTGTTGATTTCACTGGATTCACGTGTGTGAACTGTCGTAAAATGGAAGAAAGTGTTTGGGGTGAGCCTGGAATTATTGAACATCTTCGTAATGATGTTGTAATCGTTTCTCTTCACGTTGATGATCCGAAGGAACTTCCGAAAGAAGAACAAAAGAATGTGGAATTGGTTCCAGGACGATTCAAAAAACTGGAAACATATGGCGATAAATGGGGGTACCTTGAAATCAAGGAGTTCAACATTTCAGCACAACCTTATTATGTAATGTACGGTGCAGACGGAAAACCAATGAGAAATGTAGGGTCTGCTTCGTTTGATACACATAAAGATCCTTCAGACTTTAAAAAATGGCTGAACAACGGTTTGGAAAGTTATAAAAAGACCAAATAAATGAA
>CAMLET010000355.1 GCA_946479125.1 uncultured Flavobacteriales bacterium | reverse complement strand
TATTCCTCACGGTGGCCGATTGCACGAACTATTGTTATTTAACCGGAAATGATGAAACACTTATTGGGAATGAAGATGATGTTCAAAATGGTTTCGTGACTTTGCTTTCACCAGTATTTGATTTGACAGGGTATTCAGATCCTTACATCTACTTTGAACGCTTCTTTTTCAATTGGTATGGAGCTGATACCTACGACGATCATTTGACAGTGAATTTACAAAGTCCATCAGGGACTTTATTGGTCTATGAATCCGAAGACAGTATTTATTATGCCGACTGGGAACCTGTTTCAGTTCGTGTTCTGGATTTCTCACCTTTAAGTAATTCCTTCCAGATTCGTGTTCGTGTTAGTGATTTAGCTGGAATGAATAACGTTACGGAAGGTGCATTTGATCACTTTATGATCACCGAAGGTTCCGTGGCATCAGTAAAAGATCAAGGTGAAGCAAATTGGATGGTTGTTCCTAATCCTTCCAATGGTGTTTTCAAAGTAATTGGTGTGCCAATTGGAGAAGCTTATACCGTTTATGATATTTCAGGAAAACAGGTTTATTCTGGGTACGTAGTCAACGTTGAAGAAGTACTGGATCTAAAGTTTTTGAATTCCGGAGTCTATACTTTTCGAAGTGGAAACAGAACAATAAAAATGATGATTCTCTGAAATTGAAGATTCGTTTGGATTGCCGATGATTGGGTTTTCAAATATCCATTGTTGATGCTTGCATTCCCTCACTTTTCAAAAAGTAACTATTATAGCTACATTTGCTTCTGAGAATTCATCAAAAGGTTACCTTTTCTTATGTCTAATTCAACACTTACTGAAGCAATAACAGAACCAACAGTTTCAATTGTTGTTCCTTTATACAATGAAGTTGAGTCGCTTCCAGAGCTGCATTCGTGGATCAATCGCGTGTGTACGGAGCACCAACTGAGCTACGAAATCATGTTTGTTGATGACGGAAGTAAAGATGGTTCCTGGAGCGTTGTGGAAGAATTGTGTAAGGCAGACTCCAATGTGAAGGGAATTAAGTTTCATAGAAATTACGGAAAATCAGCAGCCCTTCAGAAAGGTTTTGAAGCAGTTACAGGTAAAGTTGTAATTACAATGGATGCCGATCTGCAAGATTCTCCGGATGAAATTCCAGCTTTGGTAAAAATGGTGTTGGAAGATGATTTCGATGTTGTTTCAGGCTGGAAAAAGAAAAGGTACGATCCGATCTCAAAAACAATCCCAACAAAGTTATACAATTGGGCTGCACGACGATTAACCGGAATTTACTTGCATGACTTCAATTGCGGTTTGAAAGCCTACAAAAAGGTGGTTGTTAAAAGCATCGAGCTTTACGGAGATATGCACCGTTATATTCCTGCGTTGGCAAAATATGCCGGTTTTACGAAGATCGGAGAGAAGGTAGTCATTCACCAGGCTAGAAAATACGGAACCACAAAGTTTGGTTTAAATCGTTTTCTGAACGGACCGCTTGACTTGCTGACAGTAGTCTTTATGGGGCGTTTTGGTAAGAAACCAATGCATTTCTTCGGAGCGCTTGGAACATTGATGTTCCTAATCGGTTTTGGATTGATTGCCTACCTTGGAATTGTCAAAATTTTCTTTGATACAACTGCAAAGCACTTGGTTGACAGAAGTGAATTCTATATCTGTTTGGTAGCCATGATCCTCGGTTCGCAGTTTTTTCTGGCTGGATTTATTGCTGAATTGATTGGTCGAAATTCTTCTACGAGAAATGTGTATTTGGTAGAAAAAGAAATCTGAGTTATGGCAACTTACGATAAATCCTGGACACTATTTCTTGATCGTGACGGAGTGATAAATAAGCGGCTGATGGCTGACTATGTCAAGAATACCAATGAGTTTGAATTATTGGACGGAGTAGCTGATGCAATTGCTAATGCTAATCAGCTTTTCGGCAAAGTTGTTGTAGTCACCAACCAGCAGGGGATCGGAAAAAAAATAATGACTGAACGTAACTTATCGGATATTCATTCTTATTGTGATGAGTTACTTCATGTTGCGAAAGCAAGGATCGACCGTTATTATTTTGCTCCTGAACTTGCAGCTGAGACAAACGTTCTTCGAAAACCAAATAGCGGAATGGCACTTCAGGCCAAAGCAGATTTTCCCGAAATTGATTTCAATAAATCGGTGATGGTGGGTGATTCTGATTCTGATATTGAGTTCGGAAAACGATTAGGAATGAAGACCGTTTTTATTGGTAAAGAAGCACATAAAACCGCCGATTTAACCTTTGAGAGTTTGAAATTATTTATTGAAAGTTTAGCATAATGAAGACGATTTTTACACTGGTTTTTTTAGGAGTTTCAATACTTGGATTTGCACAGCCAAATGTGAAAGATGTTAAAGGTCGAAAGCAAGGTGTTTGGCAGGAGAAATATCCGGATTCCAGAGCTTTGGAATACAAAGGGCAGTTTAAAGACGATAAGCCTGTTGGAACATTTACCTATTGGTACAAGAACAACAAGGTAAAAGCGATTGTTGTTCACGACGAAGTTACAGGAAGATCAGTAGCTACTTTCTACCATGAAGAAGGAACGGTTTTAGGAAAAGGAATTTACAGAAATCAATTAAAAGATAGTGTTTGGGATTATTTCCATACTTCAGGAAGACAAAGTACCAAACAGACTTACTCCAAAGGTAAATTGAACGGACTGACAACTATTTATTATGTTCCTGACAACAAAAAAGACAAATCTCTCATAGTTGCAAAAACGCAGATGTACGTAAACGATACTTTAGAAGGTGATGCAATTGAATATTTTGAGACAGGTAAGATCAAGAGCAAAACAAAATATGTTAACGGATTAAAAGAAGGAGTTGCAGTTGTGAATCACCCGGCCGGAAATCCTATGATGAAAGAAAATTACGTTCATGGTGTTAAGCAGGGTTATCAATATGCTTACGATATTGGAGGAAAAGAAATTGGAAAAGTATTCTATCTGCGTGGTGAGCGTTTAGAGGGTGATCGTCTTCAAAAACACCTGGATTACTGCAAGAAAAATGGGATTGATCCCAACAAATAATCACAAGCCAACCTTTACTTGTATTGCTTTACTTTTTTTCGTAGACTTGCTACAATGAAAGTTGCATCAGTCGTTTTTTCCTTAGCCTTTATTTCGTTAGCTCTATTTACAGGGTGTAAGAAGACAAAGGGCGTTGATTTTCATACCGATTATTATCCTGTTGTTGAAGGTAAATACGTGATTTATCAGGTTCAGGATATTGTAATTGACGTTCCTGTTAATCAGCACGACACAACCAATTTCTTTATTAAAGCCATTATCGGCGATACATTCGTTGACAATGAAGGACGAGTTGCTAACCGCTATGAACGTTGGTATGGTCCTAGTGCTAATGGTCCGTGGACGCTTGTTGACATTTGGACAACAATACTTTCCAATAACAGAGCAGAGTTGGTTGAAGAGAATAACAGAACAATTAAAATGGTTTTTGCTCCAACCGAGACAAAGGAGTGGAATGCCAATGCCTACAATACGCTCGAAGCACAGGATTGTTATTATTCCGAATTACATGTTCCTTACACCATTAATGGTCATAGTTTTGATTCTACCGTAACTGTTCTTCAGGAATACAAAGAACCAAACTGGATCGAGTACAGCAATAAGTATGAACGTTATGCCAAAGGTGTTGGTATGATTGAAAAAGTATTTATCGATCAAACTCACCAAAACGGAAACGTAAACCAAATCGTTAAGGGAAGAAAATTGTACATGAATTTGGTGAGTTACGGTCAGGAATAGATTGTGACTTGATGTTTTAATTCTCATCCTCATTAAATCAACAGCAACATCTAAATTAGCTTAGCAGCTGTCTAAAGTTATTTCAGTCTCAGTTTAGTTGCTATTTTTGCTTTCAATAACATAATACAATGTCTCCTATTCAATTTTCAGAGGTAAAACAAGACTGTAAGCTATTTCGTGGAGGAATTCCGTGTAAACCAAACAAGGTTTCAGGTGCAACTTGTAACAACTGTTCTGAGTATACTCCGGTTTCCAAACGAATT
>CAMLET010000354.1 GCA_946479125.1 uncultured Flavobacteriales bacterium | reverse complement strand
CTATCAATTAAACACAACATACACTACAAAGAATTATACCGCTTTCGTTCCAAGGATAACAGAGAGAAGAAAAAACTTCATCGTTGTCGTATTGGCGGATGGTAAGAAAGTACATATCAAAGCTCGTAGTCAACAACAAACAGGAGAGCTTATGACGTTCTTATCTGAAGTATTCCCGCATGCCCTTATTGGCTATGGACCTTATCACAAGGCAGATGTTGAAGCGCGTATAGGAAGAAGAATTCGCGATTATTTCTGGTTTGAGTTTTGAAGATAGTTGAGTATAGATAACTATCGGGAGAAGAAATCTTGATTATATTCGTCCATAAATAAGTTCGCAGTAACCCTAAAAATAGAACAACATGGATTACCTTCTGGACAGTCAAGAGTCAGAAAGACTTTTGTTCCGAAAATTATTGCATTCAGACTTTGACAAATGGATTGAGTTTATGGAAAACCCGGAATCAACAGCATTCATGTGGTTGACAGACAGTTCGGATCCAGCAGACAAATGTGAGGTTTGGTTTGAACGAGTCTTTTCACGTTATGCAATCAATAAAGGCGGTATGAACGTTCTAATAGATAAAAAAACGGGAGACTTTATTGGTCAGGCGGGTCTGTTGTTTCATACGATTGACGGAATAGAAGAACTTGAAATTGGATATGCAATAATGCCTCAATTCCGAGGACAAGGTTTCGCTACAGAAGCTGCCAGAAAATGTCGTGACTTTGCTTTTGAAAACAATTTAAGAGACTCATTAATTTCTATTATTAACCCTGAAAATACCTATTCAAAAAAGGTAGCGGCTAATACGGGGATGACTCTTGATAAAAAAGTTTCTAAAGATGGACGACATTTCAATATTTACCGCATATTGAAAGAGCAGTTGTAAAACATTTTCGCTCCCTCATTCTGACCAAATACCCTCCAATGCTTTCCTTCTTCATAGTGAGAATTGAAAATGAGAAAGCTATGAATTCAAATCACCTAATAATCTTGAAAACGCTCTATATTCGTTAATCAGCAAGTTATAGACAACATTTTAATACATAAATGGGAGGCAGAAGAGACCGAGAAATAAGAAGACGAAACCACCAAAAGGCAAAATTGAAAAATGCAGAGCCTAAACCGGGAAGGTGTGGAAGATGGAAAAACGAACCTTTTGTCTATATGGTAGCTTGTGCAATCGTTATTGGTTATCCATTTTTTACGATCAGATATTTTGAATCGTATACTGCAATGAAATTAGTAGCGAAATGTTTCGTACTTCCAATTTTTGGGGTTTTGATTATTGTTGGCCCCAGGTTTCATATGAAGTATATGAGGCAAACAGGAAAGAATCAAATTTCTAAAGTCGGAGATTTTATCTTAATGTCTTTTATGATACTTCTTGCTACTGGAATATTCTCCTGGATGTCTTTTTCGATAATTATAACAACGAACAAATGGTTTGATAATTCTGGAACTGAAAAAATCAACGAACAAGTAACAAGGTATTACTACGATGTATCAAAACATGGCCTTGGAAGACTAAGACATTATATCGAATTTACAAATCCAAAAACCGGAGAGACGATTGAATTGGAAGTATACAGAAAGTATGAGGTTGGAGAATTTTTTGAAAAACGAATGAGTTATGGAGCGTGGGGAATATTATACTCTACGGAATAAAAATCATTACGCCAATAAATTCAGTTACATTTAAACCAACTTACTGCATATGCTTATACTCATAATTGTTGGAAGCTTTGTCCTGCTAACCGGACTAACTTTTCTGTTTATTTTCAAGAGAAGAACAAAAATACAGGTGGTTGAAGAAGTTGTTGCCGATAGCGATACAAACCTCTTTCATATTTTCGGTCACAGTAGATACATGCCTGATGATTCTCCGAGTTTTGAGATTTACCGGCACTATGTTTTCGACTTGTCTACTTATCAATTCACGGCAGGAGATAATCAGCGGGGAACGGGTTTTGACCTTGAAAGTCCATTCGTTGAAAGAAGTATGGAGATGCTTTCTAATAAGATGGGAAGAAAACTGAACTTGTCTCCCGACAAACAAATAAGTTCAGAAATGAAACTGATTCGTCGAGATTTGAACGCTTCCGATACCGAGGTAATTGAAAAGATTCCCAACAATGCGTTTGTTGTAACCAGACTCCGGGCAAACGAATTGGGGTTTTCAAAAGTGCAATTGGAAATCTACCGAAACGGAATCAGCATGCATCGTCGCGTGTTCAAAGGTTGGGCAGATCATGATTTCCGAATTTATAAAGCCCCTTTCCCTAACCAGGTCATATTCATGTATCCTAAGGGCGGAGTGAATTACGGAATATCACTCGCTGTGATCGATCTCTCAACAGGAGATTTTTTGTTCGATCAATTTATCACAGAAACGAAGAAGAGACGATGAAAACAACATTTAAAGAGATTGCCCATAAAAGCCAGGAATGGATAGCTGCAGTGAAACTTAGAGAAAAAGTTCTCAGAGAACCACTTGGAAGTAGCTTTACTGAGCAGGAATTAGAAGAAGAGAAGTCTCATTTTCAAATAGCAGGCTTTATAGATGACACTATCGTAGCTACAGCTGTTCTCGTACCTGAAGGTGATGTAATGAAGATGCAGCGAGTAGCTGTGACAGAAACGTTTAGAGGAATGAATATTGGCTCAGAAATGATGGTCTTCTGTGAGCAATTTGTGAAAGACCGGAAATCTAAATTAATATATTGTCACGCCAGAGATTCAGCCGTAAACTTTTATATCAAAAATGGTTATGAAGGAATTGGCGATTATTTTGATGAAGACGGAATACCGCATTTAAAGATGAGAAAAGAACTGTAATAGGAACAGAAAATCGTTCCTCAATAAAACTTTATATTTAGGAAAATTAATTACTATGAAAA
This sequence comes from uncultured Flavobacteriales bacterium, assembly GCA_946479125.1. The sequence goes on along the minus strand of CAMLET010000354.1, from coordinate 1,158 downwards.
CTATCAAATTACTATCATTCGTTGTAATGGGAATGTTTGTCTTTGCACTAAATTCTTGCTCTGGTGACAAAACAACTACAGAAGCAGGAGTAGAAGAAGAGGCAAAAGCAGAAGTAATGACTACTGAAATGCTAATTGACGAAGCTAACAAAATTGGAAAAGAAGCTTTTGAAAAGAAATATGCTCAGGATTCGGAAATTGAATTAAGTGGTGAACCGAAATTTCCAGCTACATGGGATGATAAAATTGCTGTAAAATTTGGTCCGGATATGAATTCGTTACCAATTACTGCAGACTTTATGTTTACAGACAATGGTGGTTCTGCAGATGCAACAAAGAATAAAATTCAGGATGGCGAAACCGTACATTTCAAAGGGAAATTAGGTTTTTCATTTTTTGATGATAAAGGAAAGCTGTCAGGTTTGACTATTTCAAACTGTAAAGTTTTGTAATAATTACTCCTGAAGAGATTAGAAAAAAGAAAAAGCATTACGGGAGTAATGCTTTTTCTTTTTCACATCATTCTCATTCTGTTTCTCATTCTGATTATTTTTTGACTAAACCAAAAGTCGTTTCGGCTAAATCTGTTTTTTATTTCCGTTGCAATTTTGAATCAACAAAAAACAGATAAAATGCAAACCGAAATTAAAAAATGGACAAGGGCTAATATTCCTCAAAGAAAAGAAGGTTTAGCTGTAATTACAGGAAGTACAGAAGGTGTTGGTTTTGAAGATGCCCTGGCGTTAACAGCAGCAGGTTGGACTGTTGTCATGATGGGACGTAACGCTCAAAAAGGAGCTAAGTCAATTGCTAAAATTCGTCAGATTAACCCGAAGACAAAAGTGACTTTTGAAAAAATAGATCTTGCTGATCTGTCTTCAGTCAAAGACTTTGCCTCGAGAATGATATCTAAAGGAGAGGCTATCGATCTTCTAATCAATAATGCTGGAGTAATGACACCTCCAAAACGACTCGAAACTACAGATGGTTTTGAATTACAGTTCGGCACAAACCATATTGGTCACTTTGCTCTAACGGCTCAATTACTTCCATTATTACGTAAATCACCTGGTGCTCGTGTTGTAACTGTTTCAAGTGTAGCAAATCGTGCGGGCCAAATCAATTTTGATGATCCTCAATCGAAATCTGCTTATTCTC
>CAMLET010000353.1 GCA_946479125.1 uncultured Flavobacteriales bacterium | reverse complement strand
TTGTAGCGCAGAAATTGAAAACCAAAGTAGCACATGTTGAAGGTGGAATTCGATCAAATGATTGGACAATGCCAGAGGAAATCAATCGCCTGGTAACCGATGCCATTACGGACTATTTCTTCACTACATCTGAAGTTGCCAACCAAAACTTACTTCAATCCGGAGTGAGTAAAGAGAAAATTTTCTTTGTTGGTAACACAATGATTGACACATTGTTAAAGCAGATGCCGCGATTTAAGCGGCCAGACTTCTGGAATCGATACAACCTGAAAGAGAAAGAATACGTTATGCTTACGCTCCATCGACCAGCAAATGTTGATGAAGAAGACAAACTTGGTGCGTTGTTGAATGAGATTATAGCCAATACCGAAGATGCTGAAATTATATTTCCAGTGCATCCTCGAACAATGAAAATGATTGAACAGTTACAGGTTTCTCATCCACGACTTCACTTGGTTGAACCAATGGGTTATTTGGAATTCAATTATCTCGTTCAAAGATGTAAACTGGTAATTACAGACTCTGGAGGGATTACTGAGGAAACAACCGTAATGAAAATTCCTTGTATTACGTTGAGAGACAATACAGAACGACCAGAAACGGTAACTATTGGAACAAATGAATTGATTGGAACTGATCCAAAGGCACTTGCACCAGCTCTACAGAAATGTTTTTCAGCAAACTGGAAATCAGGAGAGGTCCCTGAGCTTTGGGATGGACGTACAGCGGAACGCATCGTTGAGGTGCTTTTGAATTTAAATTAATAAAACCGACTTATGGCATAAATATTGCTTACTGGAAGCCGCTCTAAATCTGGAAACTAGATGTTTTTAATCTAAGTTTCTGAAAAACAAAATGGTAACTGATAACCATCAAATTAGATCAGTTACTTGAAAAACTACCAACGTGAAAACTCCTTGAGAGATCTTGAGCAGAGTGATTCTTAAAATCAGTCAATTTTTTTTGAATTGTATGATTTTGCTAATCAATGCTTTGGACTATTAATGCCCAAAAACAACAAAATACAAACGTGAAAAGGTGAATTCATATGTATCATGAGATGTATGTGAGTCTTTAAAAAAGGGGAGATTAAATGAATAATTTAATATTACAAGGAATACTGGTTTTTGGGTTTTCAATTCTGGCTACTGCATACCTGGTTCCTAAGATTATTTCAATAGTTCGGTTCAAAAAACTAATGGATAATCCAAATGAGAGAAGTTCTCATAAAAACGCAACACCAAGTTTGGGTGGAATGGCGTTTTTTATCATTCTAATTATTTCACTTTATTTCAATCATCCGTACGACACCTATGGTGTTGCAACGAGTTTTTATCCTGCGCTTACCATTTTGTTTTTTCTCGGATTGAAAGATGATTTGGTGGTGCTTTCTCCGAAAACCAAATTGATTGGGCAAACCATTTCGTGTTTGTTCATTTTGGCAAACACTAAATTTGAGATCAATAGTTTTCATGGATTCTTTGGAATTGATGAAATCAATCCTTGGCTCGGCTTTGGAATTGGCTTGGTATTAATGTTAGCTGTAATCAACGCATTCAATCTGATTGACGGAATTGACGGTTTGGCTTCTTCAATCGGAATTGTTGCATTCTCTGGTTTTGCAATTGTTTTCTTTACTGCTGAACGTTATTTCTTTTGTCTTACTTGTTTGACAATGGTCGGGATTCTGATTGGTTTCCTTTTCTTCAATCTATCCACAAAGAATAAAATTTTCATGGGTGATACTGGTTCAATGTTACTTGGTTTTATTCTGGGTGTGATGTCGGTTCGTTTTTTAGCTCTTGATCACGATTCGATAAACAAAATGCCTTTTAACGCAATCGACATTCCGATTGTTATTATTTCTTTCCTGATTGTTCCTCTTTTCGATACCGGTCGTGTTTTTACTATCCGCATATTGAAAGGAAAAGGAGTGTTTTCACCCGATCGCAATCACCTTCATCACGTCCTGATTGATGCGTATAAACTTTCACACAGAAGAGCCAGCTTTTATATTGCCATTACGAATATTGCAGGAGTAGTTCTGTTTTCTATCGTTTTAAAATTGTCGAACATTTATGTGGCAAGCGCCATTATTGTGCTAACAGTAGTTATTGCCGCTGTTTTTCTACATAAGATTAAGCGCAAGAAATTTAAGAATCTTAGGCATGGAAAAATGCCTGTCCTGAATCGCCAGCGAAATATGAAGCGTCAGCAAATGAAGGAAATCAGAGCTGGAAAGACCTTTTCTTCTAATAGGTATTGATCAAATAAATGAATAGTCACATGTATATCATTAATCAAAATAGCATAGCAAAATTCAGATGGTTTATGTTCTGGGAAAACTTAAAAGGAAAATAACGAGTATTTGCAACTTGTCTTTTTTACTTAAGCAAATCGATATAGATGAATGTTCTAAGTGTTAATACTGATTTAATACTTTTATTATGAGGTTTTTATAGTTGAGAATGTCAAATAACCTTTTCTTGCAAGAAATTCGCTAATAGAAAAACCACTACAATAAAAGGTTTTCCAGCCTTTCGATTGGTGTTCATAAAAGAAAATAGTGTGAATTTTTAAGAGAGTGCCACTGATTGTTGAAGACAAAAAACCGAATGTACTATTAAAACCGAATTGATTGAATTTTAAGTCTTTAAGACCCAAACCCACTAAAAATGCAAGATATTTTAACAAGAGGAACCACTACACTCCTGCTAGCCGTTTTAGGAACGTGCTTTTTAATGCCCAAGATTATTGCTGTTGTTCGTTTCAAAAGACTAATGGATAATCCAAATGAACGAAGTTCTCATAAAGAATGTGTCCCTAGTTTGGGCGGTATGGCCTTTTACATTGTACTTGTTATTTCATTTTATTTCAATTATAATTTAGATACTTATAATGTCTCAGCTAGCTTAAATCCGGCACTGGTTCTTTTATTCTTTTTAGGACTCAAAGATGATTTGGTTGTGCTCTCTCCTAGAACTAAGTTAATAGGACAATTTCTGGCCTGCGGGTTCATCATAGTGAATCCAATTTTTCAAATAACCAGCTTGCATGGTTTCTGCGGTATAGGAGAGATCCCAATTTGGTTAGGAATTCTGCTAGCGTTTGGGATAATGATTGTAATCATGAATGCTTTCAATTTCATTGATGGAATAGATGGTTTGGCTGCTTCAATTGGTATGGTGTCCTTTTCAAATTTTGCAGCGTTTTTCTTGATGGCGGAGCGCCATTTTATGGCGCTAACATGTTTAGTATTGGTTGGAATTTTGATCGGCTTTCTCTTTTTTAACCTATCAACCAAGAATAAAATTTTTATGGGAGATACTGGTTCTATGTTGATTGGATTCATGCTGGGCTTAATGTCTGTTCGTTTGATGACTCTAGATCCAGTTTCACTGAGTAAACTACCCTTTGACAGGGTGAATATACCGGTATTAATTGTTGCTTCTTTGATCATTCCGTTGTATGACACTGGACGCGTGTTTACCATTCGTTTGATTCAAGGAAAGGGGTTGTTCACCGCTGACAGAAACCACCTGCATCATTTGGTGATTGATTCTTATGAAATATCCCATGCGAAGGCAAGTTTTTCTATTGCTATGTTTAACATAATCTGGATTTGTCTCATTGCGTTTATCGTCAAAACGACCAATGTTTATATTACAGTACTTATTATCCTATTAATGCTTGCAGTTTTATCAAAATATTTACATCATCTAGCGAATTCTAGAACCGAGGTCATAGAAGAACCCGAAGTATTGGGCATGATTGATAAGAATGTTAAGAGTTTTTAATGTTGACCTGGTAATCTCTATGATTGTATCCTTCTATTCATTCCGTTATTTGGTTAATCGACGAGTTGTTATATTTGTACTTAAAATTATTTATAAAGTGGAATGCTAAAAATTTGTACTTATTTCTTTCCATTCCTGTTATTATTAGCACCGTTAACAAGTTGCAAGACACAGGAGAAAACGGTTTATTTCCAAAGTTCAAAGAGCGACACGTTAGTTGTCTCAGCACCTGGGTTTACCCCTGTTTTTAAAGTCGATGATTTAT
>CAMLET010000352.1 GCA_946479125.1 uncultured Flavobacteriales bacterium | reverse complement strand
ATCGACTATCTATACTACTTACCTTTTGCGGGAATTTCCAATTTTAGATGGTTCTATCCTCCATTCTCAATTTTCCATTAAATTTGTCGGTTCAAATTTCAATTATGGAAAAAATCATCTGTGGTATACAACAAATGGGTATTGGAGTACCAAATGTTCAGGAAATATGGTCATGGTACCGCGAACACTTTGGAATGGATATTCGAATTTTCGAAGAGGCTGCTGAAGCTCCGCTTATGACAAGATATACAGGTGGTGATGTTCATGCTCGTACTGCAACTTTAGCACTATCAATGGAAAGTGGTGGTGGATTTGAAATCTGGCAATTCACTTCCCGTCCAACTGTAAAAGCAGATTTTCCTATTCAGTTAGGTGATTACGGTTTGTACGCGTGTAGAATGAAATCGAGAAATGTAGATGAAACGTACCAATTCCTGAAAGCGAAAGGTGCAAACATTCTTTCTGAACCGAAAGTACTACCAAACGGTAAAAAACACTTTATGCTGCTCGATCCGAACGGTAATATATTCGACATTGTTGAAGGTTACGGATGGTTTATGGATACCAAATTTGAAGGAAAAACAGGTGGTGTTGTAGGTTCAATGATCGGTGTCAGCGATATAGAAAAAGCGCTTCCGTTGTACCGTGATATTCTTGGCTATACAACAATCGAATACGATGTTACCGATACGTTTGATGCATTTGAAAATGTTCCGAATGGAAATCATAAGATCCGTAGAGTACTACTTTCTCATCCTGAAGAACGAAAAGGTCCTTTTGCAAAGTTGCTTGGTCCAACACAAATCGAATTGATTCAGGCAGTTGAAAGAACCGATGCTGTTTCCATTTTCAAAAACAGGTATTGGGGAGACTGGGGCTTTATTCATCTTTGTTTTGATATTCAGGGAATGGATGCACTTCAAAAAGAATGTGAAGCCAAAGGTTTTCCGTTTACTGTAGATTCAGGAAAAACATTCGATATGGGCGAGGCCGGTGGTCGATTCAGCTATATTGAAGATCCTGATGGAACGTGGATTGAATTTGTTGAAACACACAAAGTTCCGGTAATGAAAAAACTTGGCTGGTACATTCACCTGAAAAATAAAAAACCAGGAGCGTCACTTCCAACATGGATTTTGAAGGCAATGCGCTTTAACAGAGTGAAGTGACTTCGAGAACCTCAGTCACCACTCTCTTTTAATTTTTGACTTTTGATGCTGAGCGAAGTCGAAGTATGACTTAAATAGGTGGTTTTATTGATTGTAGGGTAAGAAAGCATCAAAATAAGTTTGTATTTTTGCTAACATGCTAAAACGAATGAAAAAACTCTCCTTAATTTTATTCCCAATTGCAATAATCTCAGCGATTATTGGATTGAATAGTTGTAGTGAAGAATTACCTGATTCAGGTGAAAGTGTTGTTACTCCCGTTATTGTAGGATTACTAGATAAATCGGATTCACTTCATTACATTAAAGTTACACGATCATTTGCTGGAAACAACAACGCTTTAATCGTTGCTCAAATCGCGGATTCAAGTTACTACGAGGATGTAGAAGTGAAAGTAGAAGAGTACACTCCAAATAACGGAAGCGGGCCATTAGTGCTTAGAAGAACATGGACTTTACGTGATACTATTCTAACGAATAAAGAACCAGGAGCATTCTATTCTCCAAATCAGAAAGTATATTACTACAAAACTGACGTATACAATTCTCTTAATCCGCCTAGCGATATTAGTAGTGACCCTACTCTAGCCTTAAAACCGAATGCAACTTACAAATTTGTTGCTGTAGTTAATGGAGGAGAATACACTGTAAATGCTGAAACGAAATTGGTAGATGACGTAACAATCACATACCCTTTAAACTTGGCGCCATATAGTTTCGCTAGTTATACCGGGAATGCGTTCAACTCTTATTCAACTACAAACTGTAAAGCAAATATTGGTAACTCTGAGAAAAGCTCACAAGTGGTTGATGCTCGTATTAAAATTACAATTCGTGAATACTTTGCTGGTGTACCGGTAGATAAATCATTCTTCTGGAAAATTGGAGAATTGAATGGCTCTGCAATTACGAGTGACATTGTTACTTTACCTGCACTTGGACAAAACTTCTACACGATCGTTAAGCAAAACGTAACTACGGATCCAACAATTGATAAACGTCAGTTAATTTCGATGGTTTTAACTTACACAGGTGGAACTGATGAATTGAGTAAATATATTTTGGTGAACAAACCAAGTACAAGTTTAGCTCAAAACAAACCTATTTATACAAACGTTACTTGCAGCGATGGAAGACAAGCTCTTGGTATTTTCTCTTCACGCAACAAGTCGGTACAAACAAAAACAGAGAGCAGTGGTACTCGTGCAATCAGTGTAGCTTCTATGCGACAGCTTTGTACAGGATCAATTACTGGTAGTTTGCTCTTCTGTAGTCAAAATGCCGGTGATAGCGGTGAAAGTTATTTCTGTAATTAAAATATGAAAGATCCGCAGTAGTGGATCTTTTTTTTGTTCCAACATTTCGGCTCATTTGAAATCGGTTCATTAAATTTGTTACATGACCGATAGATTAACGCTCTTTGTAGACATTATCATTCCTGTTGCTATCAGCAAAGAGTTTACTTATCGCGTTCCTTTCGAATTGAATCCGCATATCCAGCCTTTTGTTCGGGTTGTTGATCCCTTCGGAAAAGGAAAATTTGTTACTGGAATAATTACTCGGGTTCACGAGGAAATTCCAAAAGATTATCAGGCAAAATATATAGAAGTTGTTCTTGATGACACGCCATTGATCGGACCGCAGCAATATCAGCTTTGGAAATGGATTTCGGCTTACTACATGGCACCAATTGGCGATGTTATGAATGCAGCTCTTCCGGCTAACTTCAAACTGGCTAGTGAAACCATTATTACACTTCATCCCGATTTTGAAACGGAAATCACACTTTCAGAACGTGAAGCAGCAATAGTTGATGCTTTAACCATTAAAGAATTTCTGAGTCTGAAGGATGTTTCTGAAATTGTTGGAATCAAAACCATTCAGCCGATCATTAAACGAATGATTGAGCGCAGAATCGTCATTTCTCAGGAAGAAATAAACGATAAATTCACCGCAAAAACGGCACTTTTTGTAAAGCTTTCAGACCACTATCTGGACGAAGAAGTACTGAATGACTTGTTTGCTTCCTTCCAACAATCTAAAGCCAAAGCGAAGCAAGAACAGGTTCTTTTGGAAATCCTTCATCTTGGTGGATTAAAGAATGGTTCTGCAATTCCGGTTCAGCGAAAAACGTTGGAGGAAAATGGATGTTCGCTTTCTGCAATAAATACATTGGAGAAGGCCGGAATTTTGGTTTCCGAACGTATCCAGATCTCTCGCTTAAAACTGAAAGAAGATGAACACCAATTCTTCCCGAAGCTTTCAGATCATCAGCAAGACGCACTGAAAGACATTAAATCCAATTTTGAGGAGAAAGACATCACCTTATTGCAAGGTGTAACTGGTTCGGGAAAGACGGAAGTTTACATTCATCTTATTCAGGAACAAATAGAATTAGGCAAACAGGTTCTTTTCCTGGTTCCCGAAATTGCACTTACAACTCAACTTATACAACGCCTTTCCAACTACTTTGGAAATCAGGTGGGAATTTATCACTCAAAATTCAACGGTAACGAACGCGTAGAAATCTGGAATCAGGTTCTTGCGAATAATTCAGAGAAATATCGAGTACTTGTAGGCGCCCGCTCTGCCCTCTTCCTTCCGTTTCAGAACTTAGGATTGGTCATTGTTGACGAAGAACATGAAGGAAGTTTCAAACAACACGATCCTTCACCACGCTATCACGCACGCGACATGGCAATTGTTCTGAGTAAATTATTCGGAGCAAAAACATTGCTGGGCTCTGCTACGCCTTCAATAGAAACGGTTTACAATGTACAACAAGGTCGTTACGGTTTTGTGCAGCTTACGAAACGTTATTCTGAAGTTGCCTTGCCTGAGATCTTTGTTGCTGATATGAAGAAGGAGCGAATCGAGAAAACCGTGAATGGGCATTTCTCTTCGTTCTTAC
>CAMLET010000351.1 GCA_946479125.1 uncultured Flavobacteriales bacterium | reverse complement strand
ATCTCACAACTGAAAGACCAATGTACCATGATTTAATCAATCGTATTGTAGACTATCCGATTTACACAAATAGTTCTACCAATTTGGTAGAATACACTGTTGATGGTTTATTGGTTGGGGCCTTTGAGAATTTGAAGATACGGAATATCATAACCGGAAACGCGCCGGTAGTAGTGAAAGCCCTGGATTATATTGAGTTACAAAATGGGGCTGAAATAAATCCTGAAACAAGCGGCTCTATAGATATTTATCCGGATAAATTAACTTGCACGGTTGGGAATTCTACAGGTGTTTATAAAATCAATGAATGCAGCACTTGTAGCTTGGAGGAGGTTATGGATTTATCATTTGTTCCAGTAATTAGGAACCCTATCCGAAGTATTACATCCGAAGATTATCTGTTGGAGTCAACTTCTGATCTTTATGCATCAAGTCTCGAAACTTCGGAATTGCGAATTTATCCGAATCCAACTACCGATAGATTTTATATTTTAGGGGGAGAAGTACTTGAAGTCAATTTACTTGATGCCCTAGGAAACAGAATTCAGTTAAACGGTAATAAGACAAATGGATACAATATTGAAGAGTTGGATGCTGGAATTTATTTTGTATGCGTAAAAACAATTGAATACGATGAGATTATCAAAATTACAAAGCAGTAGTTTAGCCATATTAACTGCGATTTCATTATCAGGTTGCAGGGATAAACAAGAACTTGGCTTTTTGGGTGACATTGAGGTTGGAAAATATCAGATAACTCAGTATAAAGAATATCCCAATGGGCTAAAAGATACTTTGAGTTGGGAAGCTTATGGTCCATGGTATCAAAAAGCTGGATATAGATATTATTTTGATCTTCATGATACCTCATACATTTCCGAAACTTGGGAAATTTTTGAAGGAGGGATTTTATACAATTATCCATATCAATTAGATTCTTGGAGCGTTTCTTATACAACCGATGTTGTTAACATTCAAACAGATTTTATACAAATGAACTATAGTTATTTTGATTCCAATATGACTATTGGAACCGACAGTGCTTCAGGGTACATTACCTTTCAAAGAATTCCACAATGAGAATATACGTATTAATACTGCTTATAAGCTCTTTTTTGCTATCGTGTCGAAAAGAAGTCGCCCGAAAATATTATCTGCTTACGTATACTTTTTCGAGTGGCGAAACTATAACTATTCGAGGTCGAATATTCGAAAAGGATAAAAATTATAAGGAAAAAGACAGCGATGATATTGGCGTACATCTGACAGTTAACGATCCCAACGCAATTATTTTTGGTTACACTGGAAATAGTGACTTAGGTCATCAGGAATACATTATGTACAAAACCAAAGAAGAAAAATTAACCGGAACCTGGATTCAAACTTTGGATATTTCTAACTGTTCATTTGCTAATAATCAAACCATTAAAGCTAAAGGTTCAATTGCTGTTGTTGGAAATTACAAAAGTCCATGGCGAAAATTCACGGTTAAAAACGGAACATTCACGTACAAATGGATAAATGCTGAAGATTATGGTATGAACGATACCACTCTAACCGGAACCTGGACATTAAAGCGTGAATGATGAAATCACCAAAATTACTAAACAGTAGTTTTTTGTTTGTAGTATTTTGTCTCGTTGGATGCAGGGATAAACAAGAACTTGGCTTTTTGGGTGATATTGAAGTAGGAAAGTATGAGATAACCCAGTTCAGAGAGTATCCCAATGGTACAAAAGACACATTGATTTGGGAAGCTTATGGTCCTTTGTATCCGAAAGGAGGAGCCAGGTATTACTTTTCTGTTCACGATTCTTCAGATTTTCCAGTTCAATGGGAGATATTTGAAAAAGGAATTCTTTTTAATTATCGTTACCAATTGGGTTCGTGGAGTTCTAGTTTTAACACGAATAATGTTGAGATTGAAAATGATTTTATTCAGATGAATTATAATTATTTCGAAAATAACATGACCATTGGGACAGATAGTGTAAATGGCCTTATAACCTTTAAAAGATTGCCCCAATGAGAAAAATTTTATATCTGTTATTTTTAGGGGTATTAGGTTTGTCCTCATGTAGAAAGGAAGTTGCGCGTAAATATTATTTACTCACTTATACGTTTTCTAGTGGAGAGACAATTACAATACGCGGTCGAATCTTTGAAAAAGATAAAAATTACAAAGAAAAGGATGGTGATGAAATTGGAGAACATATAACGATTAATGATCTTTTGGTTACACTGGGAATAGTGACTTAGGTCATCAGGAGTACATTATGTACAAAACCAAAGAAGAAAAATTAACCGGAACCTGGATTCAAACTTTGGATATTTCTAACTGTTCATTTGCTAGTAATCAAACGATTAAAGCCAAAGGCTCAATTGCCGTTGTTGGCGACTACAAAAGCCCTTACAGAAAATTCAAAGTTGAAAACGGGACATTCACTTACAAATGGGCAAATGCTGAAGATTATGGAATGAATGATACCACTTTTACCGGAACCTGGACATTAAAACGAGAGTAACTTTTCAAAAAGTCGCTAAAAAGAACCACATAGAAACATAGACCTCATAGATTTATATGGTCACTAAAAACATAAATCAACGGCTCTATCCCTATGTTTCTATGTGAACTATGTGGTTAATTTTGAAGAGTTGCTTTTCCTCCCTCTCTTCTACTTCTGCTCTATGTGTTTCCAAACTACTTCACACTATCCTTCTCTGCCTTTGCCTGTCGCTTAAACGCTTTGCGTAACAAGAAACTATACTTCAAGGCCTCCAGATTTTCGTTCAAGGTTTTTGAACTTTGTTCCAGATTCGCAATGGTCTTTTTAATTTCTGCACCAGATTTTTCGTCGCGCATCAGAACGCCCATCGGACTATTCGGATTTGCTGCAGCTTCTTTCAAATCCTTTACTGCGGCATCCGCATTTGCGGCCATTGTTTCCAGTTGCTTCATTGATGTTTGCAGCGACTTGAAAACGGTTGTATCGGTTGCAAGATCATTGGCTAAAGTTCCTTCCTTGTGAAGGTTGGCAGCGTAGGCATTCAGGGAATTCATAAACACCTGGGCACTTGCTGTTGCTGATTGCAAGGAAGCGGAAGTCTGTGCCAGATTGTTGTAGATATCATCTTTGGTCAGCAATTTACCAAGTGTTCCTTCTCCATTGGCTAGCTTTTCTGTCAACGCCAGAATATTTATATTGTTTTTTTGCAGCGTGGTCATAATTTCCTCTGTCGATAGGGCCATTTCGTTTGCTAATCTATCGCCTTCTTTTACCGGACCTGCTTCCTGAGTTCCGCCGTAAATTACCAGAATCTTGTTCCCAATTAGTCCGTCGGTGCTAAGTCTCACCAAAGCATCTTTTCGAATGAACTTTTGAGACTCAAGGTTGATGTTCATGGTTACCAAAACTTTCGATTCACCTATTAACTGCATCTTTTTCACAGTTCCAATTTTCACTCCCGAAAACCAGATATTATTTCCTTCCTGTAAACCGTTCACATCTGTAAATACGGTTGAAATGGTCATTTTCTTCTGAAAAGTGGAATGGAGATTACCAACAGATAAAACTCCACCAACCAGGAAAAGAATTCCGATCAGAATGAAAGCACCTACTGCTACTCCTCGTTTATTGTTTGATGGCTCTTTCATGGCTTATTTTATAAAATTGTAATCAAAAAATTGTTTCACCTGCACGTTGGTTGCTGAGCTTGTTGAAGTACCAAATACTTCGTCGAAAGTTCCTACTTCCGCGAAATGTCCGTCGAGAAGCATGGCTACTCTGTCGCCGGTTGCTTTTGCACAGGTGAGATCATGCGTAATAATGATGGATGAGGTGTTGTATTTTTGCTGCACTGCTACGATCAATTCATTGATTTCCTCGCTCGTAATTGGATCCAGACCTGATGTGGGTTCGTCGTACAACATGATTTCCGGTTTCAGTATGAGCGTACGTGCAATTCCTATTCGTTTTCGTTGTCCGCCTGAAAGGTCACCAGGCATATTTTCCAGTTTGTCTATCAATCCAACAGCGTTCAATACTTCTTCCACCGATTCGTTTATTTCGCTTTGTTTCAAATGTTTGCG
>CAMLET010000350.1 GCA_946479125.1 uncultured Flavobacteriales bacterium | reverse complement strand
AATTGAATTCACCTGTAATTGTTCAGTTTTCTAATGGTGGTGCACATTATTTTGCAGGAAAAGGCTTATCTAATAAAGACGAAAAAGCCGCCATCGCTGGTGGTATTTCTGGTGCTCAGCATGTGCATTTGATGGCAGAAGCTTATGGTGTTCCTGTAATTTTACATACGGATCACTGTGCGAAAAACTTATTGCCTTGGATGGATGGTTTGATCGCTGCAGGGGAAAAACATTTTGCAGAAACAGGTCGACCGTTATATTCATCTCATATGTTGGATCTTTCTGAAGAACCAATCGAGGAGAACATCGAGATTTGTAAGGAATATTTGGCTCGAATGAGTAAAATAGGAATGACTTTAGAAATTGAGTTAGGAATTACAGGTGGAGAAGAAGATGGTGTAGATAATTCACATGTAGATCAGTCGAAATTATATACACAGCCTGAAGAAGTAGCTTACGCTTACGAGGAATTGATGAAGATCAGTCCACGCTTTACAATTGCAGCTGCATTCGGAAATGTTCATGGCGTTTACAAACCAGGAAACGTAACACTAACTCCAAAAATCTTATTGAATTCGCAAAATTTTGTTCAGCAAAAATTTGGAACTGGTCATAATCCTGTTGATTTCGTTTTTCACGGAGGTTCAGGATCGACTTTAGAAGAAATAAGAGAAGCGATTTCTTACGGGGTGATTAAGATGAATATTGATACAGACATGCAGTTTGCGTTGACTGAAGGTGTTAGAGACTATATTGTTGGTAAGATTGATTACTTAAAAACACAGATCGGAAACCCTGAAGGAGCTGACGTTCCGAATAAAAAATATTACGATCCACGTAAGTGGTTACGCGAAGGTGAATTGACTTTCGTAAAACGTCTGGAACAATCATTCCAGGATTTGAATAACGTTGGTACTTTATAATTTAAGGAGAACTTATGAGTTGGTTTAAAAGAAATAAAGAAGGTATTACTACCTCAACAAAAGATAAGAAAGAAACGCCAGAAGGATTGTGGAATAAGTGTTCTCGTTGTAAAACACTTTTCACGCATGATGATTTGGTGAAGAATAATTATGTGTGTGACCGTTGTTCTAATCACGAGCGAATTGGTTCAGAAGAATATTTCCAAATCTTGTTTGATGGAGGAAAGTACACTGAGCTAAATGAGAAAGTAACTTCTGGTGATCCGCTTGAATTTACGGATACGAAGAAGTATACAGATCGTATTAAAGCTACACAAAAGAGTACAGGTTTAACAGATGCGGTAAGAACTGCTTACGGTGATTTGGATGGCCATCCTTTTGTAATTGCGGCAATGGATTTCTCTTTCGTTGGAGGATCAATGGGATCTGTAATGGGTGAGAAGATCGCTCGTGCAATTGACAAAGCAATTGAATTGAAAGCACCGTTTATGATTATCTCTAAGTCGGGAGGTGCACGTATGATGGAAGCTGGATTCTCTTTAATGCAAATGGCGAAAGTTTCTGGTAAATTGGGCCAGTTGTCAAACCATAAATTACCTTACGTTTCATTCCTTACGGACCCAACAACAGGTGGTGTAACAGCTTCTTTTGCAATGTTGGGTGATATCAATATTGCTGAACCTGAAGCATTGATCGGTTTTGCTGGTCCGCGTGTAGTAAAAGAAACTATTGGTCGTGATTTGCCAGATGGTTTCCAAACTTCAGAATTTGTATTGGAACATGGTTTCCTTGATTACATCGTAAACAGAACAGAATTGAAGCAAACACTTGGACTTTCATTGAAGTTGTTCAGAAGTTAATATTAAAATAAATCATTTAGAATCCCTGGCGCTTCGAGAACCTCAGCGACCAGGGATTTTTGTTTTTACAAGATTGAAATAATTAAATATTCAATGAGATTGCCAAGTTGTTCATTTTCCGCTGGGATTTTTTGCTTTGCTCGCTGTAGATTCAGTCTTTCTTGTAAATTCACTGTAGTTACCTTAATGCTATGAAGATTACCCAATTACTGACACTACTACTTTTGCTTTCATCTTTCGGATTAAATGCACGTACAAATTCATCTGCTCATAATAAGTTTTTAGATGGTAAGCGGGCTGGTATCTGGTACTTGAATGCAAAGAATGAAGCTGTTAGCGAAAATGATCCGCACAAGGTAAGCGAAGGAAAATACATTAACGGTAGAAAAGAAGGTGTTTGGATCTATTATTATGAGGATGGTCAAACTCCACGTTTAATTGGCGAATATGCTGACAATCGTCCTTCGGGAACTTACTTCCGATTCAATAGACAAGGAAAAATGTGTTCTGCCAACGCAAATACGAGAATTTTAGAGAATACAAACAGAGTAGGAGTTTCAAATAATTTTTACACCTGTCAATTGAATTTTGAAAACCAGGATCTAATTGCAGGACAAGTGTTCTTCACCAATAAATTGTTTCATAATAACAGCTATCGTTTCTGGAATACAAAAAGTTTCGAAACAACGAGTCACGTTACAACGAGAATTGACTTTACATGGCTTCACAATTCGTATAACTCTATTTATGCTGCTTATTTGGAAGTTCGTAAACCATCTAAGAAAGCGGATACAAATAAAAAATCTGAAAATTCAGTAGTTAAGCCGGTTGTAAATAAATTTGCTGCACCGTTTGTGAAGAATCCAATTGTGGCAGATGGTTTAGATTTCAAACCGAACGGTATGAATAAACTGTATACTAAAACAGGAGAAATCTGGATGGATGGGTACTTCGAAAATGGTCAATTACGTGATGGAAAAGTATTCCTTTACGATCATGACGGTGTTTTATTGAAAGTTCGTGTATACAAGAAAAGCAAGTTCTTTGCTGACGGAGGACTTTAGATAGTTATCAATGACTAAGTACTAATTACAAATTGTAGTTCAGTAATGAGACTTCAATTTCTACTTGTTTGTTTTCTAGTATGTCTTCCGATTTTTCTGGTTCAGAATTGTTTTGCACAGAGTGAACACGTTTTCAATGGGTTTGATCGTATTCAATTTACCTCAAAAGGTTACTACCAAAAAGGAAATGATACGCTAACTTGTGTTTCTGCAATTAAATTAAAGAGACTTGACAGTCTTGCTACAAGGGTAGAGTTGGAGTTTGAAATTCTGGATAATTGGCAGTTGGTAGATTCATCAAAATATGAACTTGTTTTGGATGATTCTCAAGAGCATATGATGATGGTAAATGATATGCCTCTAAAAGCGTTAAAGTACGTTTCGATAAACAAGAAAATGGCAATTTACATCGAGTATCCCGAATTGATTACTTACAAAAAACGTTCTGATCAAGACGAGTTCCAATGGTATTATATGTTCTTAACGGTTGAATTCCCCTATCATTTGAAGCATTTTAGTCCTATTTTTGAAAAGTACTTCTATAAATAGCTATGAACTTTTCATTCCGATCATTGTTTTTTATACTTCTTGGCTTACTTCATCTGGAGGCAAAGGCGCAGGTCAATACAGATTTCAAATTGCATCAAAACCTCTTTCTTGGAGCCTATCAAAAACACGGTAAACAATGGCTTTGCGGTATGGTAATTTCATCAATAGATTCTACCAATAAACAGATTCATGTGCGTTTTGATGTTTTGAAAGACTGGGTACAACAAGATTCTTTGGAATGTGTCCTTTTTCTTGATACAACTCAAACCTACAAGCGGCTCTTTGATATTGAGGAATACGAAACGTTGAAATATTCTTCTGAAAAGGATCAGGTAACAGTGTTTATTTCTGTTCCTGTAAAACATGAATACAGTTATTCTAATGGACTAAATACAGTTTCATGTCAATTTGATTTTGCCCAAGCTTTATTGCCAGCTAAATGGAAAAAGTATGAAAGAAGAATCGAAGTTTATTATGAAAAATAGATAGACCAACGCTTCTTGCATTGAGGCTCAAATTAATAATTCGTCATTAGTAATTTGTAATTAATATTTATATCCTATCTTTGCAACCGTAATTCCAAACGTTGGGATTTTTACATAATAATCATTCAAGTAATATTGGCATGTATTTAACTACAGAAGTAAAAAAAGAAATCTTCGCTAAACACGGAGGTTCAGCAACAAACACAGGTTCAACAGAAGG
>CAMLET010000349.1 GCA_946479125.1 uncultured Flavobacteriales bacterium | reverse complement strand
TCAATAATCCGCCCCAAAAAATCGATTTTCTAAAGCCAAGAATCTTGTCAGCAAACATCCCCCCCACAAAAGCGAAGGTATAAACAAATGCCTGAATGGCGCCATACTGCAGATTTGCTGTTTTTTCAGAAATCCCCAGACCAAGAGTCATATCCACCATGAAAAGCGTAAGCATTCCTCGCATTCCGTAAAACGAGAATCTTTCCCACATTTCGGCAAGGAACAAATACCACAATTGTTTCGGGTATTTTCCTTTGAAATCTTGAATGGCTGCCAATTCAGCGGAAACCGCCGGAGATTGCGCCCCTTCGTTAAGTTGGTCTAATGGTTCCTGAGTCATATAATTAAAGTCTGTTACCGGTAAAAGTCGGGAAATTAATTCAAAAAAAATCCCCTGACACTAAAATACCAGGGGACTTCAATATTTCATAGTGAATGTTACTTCACACCGTGCATCATTTTGCTCAATCGTTTAGAGATTGTCAACATAATAAGACCAAGTACAATGACAAAACCTCCAATTGAAGAGAAAATGGTTGCTGCACCTAATTTTTCTACATAAGCAGCAATGAATCCTCCAAGAATATTTGCAACAAATGTCGACAACATCCAAACCCCCATTAGCATTGACGCTAATTTAATAGGGGCTAATTTCGTAACAACACTAAGTCCTACTGGAGAGATACATAATTCACCTATGGTATGGAAGAAATAAGTCATAACTAGCCAAATCAACGCTGCTTTCTGTGTTACAACTTCTTTGTCACCTGCTCCCGTAACTTGTACCTGAGTAGTGGCAAATAACATAAATACGAACCCAATACCCAATAGAATCATACCGACAGACATTTTCACCGGAGTAGACATTCTTGCACCAAGTTTTGAAGTCCAAAACCAAACGAAAACAGGAGCTAAAGCAACTATAAATGCCGGGTTCACACTTTGAAACCAAGTAGTAGGAATTTCCCAACCAAACAGTGTTCTATCAATATACTTATCGGTGTAAATAGACATAGAAGAACCAGCTTGCTCAAATCCTGCCCAGAAGAATATAATAAATGCAGTTAGAATGAAAATTACAGTAATTCTCTGTTTCTCTTCTTTCGTTAAAGGCTCATTTTTAATAATCTTTGGTGAATCATCAGCTTGTTCTTTTGCTGCAATTGCATTAGCTTTTTTAGGTGAAATCCCTAAATCCAAAAGATACTTTTTTGCAAACAAATTAAAGATTAACTGCCCTAAAGCCATTCCAATAGCCGCTGCTAAAAAGCCATATTTGAATCCATAACTCAAAATAACAGGTTTTCCATCCTCACCAATTCCAGAAACAGCAAACCATTTTTCTGCAAGCATTCCCACAATCAACGGAGCAATTAATGCACCTAGATTAATCCCCATGTAAAAAATAGAAAATGCAGAATCTCTTCTAGGGTCATCTTGTCGATACAAACGACCTACTAAAGTTGAAATATTAGGTTTAAAGAAGCCGTTACCAATTATCAATAAAATCAATCCAACAGCCAATCCAACGTGAGAGTTTACTGTGAAAAGGACCATTTGCCCCAAAAACATGATAATACCTCCAATGGTTATAGCATTCCGCTGTCCAATATATTTATCAGCAAGCCATCCACCGATGATTGGAGTGAAATATACAAAACCTGTAAAGAATCCATAAATCAAATTTGCATTTCCTTCTGGAAGATTCAAACCATTCTCACTCCAAGTTTTAATCATATACAATGTAAGGATCCCTCGCATTCCATAATACGAAAAACGTTCCCACATTTCCGTGAAGAACAACAAGTATAAGCCTTTAGGGTGACCAAAAATGGTTCCTTGCTTTTCAATTTCAGTGATTACATCTCTTTGAGTGCTCATGAGTTTTTTTAATTACAATGGTTCGTGAAAATAGACAAAAAACTATTGATTCGTTCAGAATGTTTTAATTTTAACGTAACAACAAATTAGCAATGTCTGCTTTCGAATACTATTTCAATTCTCATTCACATCAATCGCTCAAAAGCGAACAGACTGTTGTTCAGTTAAATCCGTTTAAAAACACTGATTTACCTGCCTTTTTTTCTGTTGGAATACATCCGCAAGACGCTACTGATAATGAACAAGAAATTTCCACGTGGTTAACAACAATTGGACCGAAGACCAACTGCCTGGCTATTGGTGAAATTGGACTGGATAATCGCTTCGGAAATGCTGAAAAACAAGAAGAAATTTATATTCAGCAACTTCAGTTTGCAGAAAAATTGGACAAACCAGTAATTCTCCACTGTGTTAATTCATGGGGCAGATGTAAATTCTTGCATTCTAAATACGCACCAAATACCTATTTGATTTATCACGGTTTCAATAAAGCTGGAATTCTCCAAGATGTGCTGAACTATCCAAAATCAATAATTTCAATTGGAGCATCCATTCTAACAAACCAGGCTTTGATAAACAAAATCAATAAAATACCAGAAGATCGACTTCTTGTAGAAACAGATGATCAGAACATTCCCATTTTCGAAATCTATCAAAAATTAGCTGACTTAAAATCACTAACTTTGCCCGATTTTAAAGAACAAATTGACAATAACGCAAAACGAATATTTAGGTTATGAGTAACTGGCTTGAGCGCACAGAATTAATTTTAGGAAAAGAAGAAATCAATCGATTGAAAAACGCACACGTGCTGATTGTTGGTTTAGGTGGAATCGGATCGTTTGCAGGTGAATTCATTGCAAGAGCTGGTGTTGGAACAATGACAATCATTGATGGTGATGTTTTCGATATCTCAAATAAAAACCGTCAGTTGACTGCTCTCGATTCAACAATTGGAAAAAATAAAGCGGTTGTTTTGGCCGAGAGAATTCGTGAGATCAATCCTGAAATTAAACTAAATATTGTTGAAGAATTTGTTCTTCCGGAACGCGTTTGGGAAATTTTGGACGAATACAAACCGGATTACGTGATGGATTGTATCGATAGTCTTACTCCGAAAATTGAATGGATCGCCGCTTGTAAAAAACGAAATGTGAAATGTATTTCTCATCTGGGAGCAGGTGGAAAAACAGATCCAAGCCGTGTAAAAGTTGCCGAATTATCGAATAGTTTTAACTGCCAATTGGGACATCATGTCAAAAAACGCCTGAAAAAACGTGGAATTGGATACAAAGGTGTTCGCTGTGTTTTCTCTGAAGAAGTTCAGCAAAAGCAGTCGCTGAAAATGACTGACGGATCGAACTTCAAAGCATCTTTCTATGGAACAGTAAGTTACATGCCTGCCCTGTTCGGACTATACGGCGCAGCAGAAGTCATTGATTATATATCGAAAAATAGAAGCGGAAAATTCAATTAGAATATTTCTGACAAACACTTTAAACTTTAGAAATTGTATATTCGTGTCCCCAAAACCCATTGGATGAAATTTACCCATATACTCTTAAGACTTATTTCCACAAGTCTCCTGGTATCATCATGTGGCGATAGCGCTGCAGATTCTGCGACTGACAAGACGACAGTTTCTGGCGTTGTGAACAATGATGATCAACATACTTATTCCAATACCGACGAAATTCGTACAACACACATTGACCTTGAATTGGATGTAAATTTCGAGAACAAACGCATTTATGGTGTTGCTCGACATGAAATGCAGCGAATTAAAGATACCGACACCGCAATTTTCGACATCAATGGTCCAAAGATCCAAAAAGTGACCATTGGAAGTAAAAAAGGCGAAGAAGTTGACGCTGACATTTTCATTGGAAAAATGAAGGAATACATTGGTCAGCCTTTATGCGTAAAGATCGAAAAGGACACGCGTTTCATCAATATTTACTACGAAACAACAGATAGTGCAGCAGCGTTAGATTGGTTAGAACCGAGTTTAACTGCTGGAAAAGAAAAACCATACTTGTATACTCAAGGTCAGGCAATCCTAACAAGAACCTGGATTCCGGTTCAGGGTACCCCAGCAAACAGAATTACTTATTCAGCTGATGTTACTGTTCCGAAAGATTTGATGGCTTTAATGAGTGCTGATAATCCACAAAAACGCTCTGAAACAGGGAAATATCACTTTGAGATGAAGCAGCCTATTCC
>CAMLET010000348.1 GCA_946479125.1 uncultured Flavobacteriales bacterium | reverse complement strand
CTAATAATACGTTCAATATCTTCCTGGAAGCCCATATCAAGCATCTTATCAGCTTCATCCAATACCAAATGTTCCAACTGCGAGAAATCCACATAACCCTGCATCATGTGCGAGATCAATTTTCCAGGAGTAGCAACAATAATATCTGTTCCTTCCACCAACGCAGATTTCTGAGTATCCCATTTTGTACCGTCGCCACCGCCATAAATAGCCATAGATCCTACGGAAACGAAATAAGATAATCCTTGAATTTCTTGTTCGATCTGAACAGCCAGTTCTCGGGTTGGAACCAGTATCAAAGTGTTTATCGAAGAGTCTTCCTTTCCGGTTAACTTATGTAGTATCGGTAAAATAAAGGCCGCTGTTTTACCTGTTCCCGTTTGAGCACAAGCAAGTAAATCCGATCCTTTTATTACCTCAGGAATTGCAAATTCTTGTATCGGGGTTGGGGTTTCAAAGCCCATATGATCCAGTGCCTCAAGCACCTGTTCATTTAAGCCTAATTCTGAAAAAATCATGTGCAAATTTACGAATTCAAACGCTAATAAACACGAACGTTATTGTATTGATAATTTGATAGTTACTAAATTCAGTCAAACATTTTAAGGTTAATTGTCAATTTTGAAATAAATATTTATTCGGACGCAACCAAAAGCTTCGTAACTTCGTCTGCTAAAAAGGTTTAGTAAAAATTTAGTTATGCGCATTATTGGATTAACACTCTTCGCATTATTTGGTGCCCTAAATATGGCATCTGCACAATGTGGGGCGTTTCCTATTTTAGAACTTGGGAATGATACCATTCTCTGTCAAGGACAATCACTTAATATCTCTGTACCACCTGGTTACGATTATTTCTCATGGAATGTTGTTCAGGGAAATCCTACAACAATTAATGTTAGTACTCCTCAAACGGTAATTCTTAATGTTCAAAACACAACTGGAAATCTTGTTGTTAATGGTGATTTTGAATCAGGAAACACAGGGTTTACTACGGGATATGGTCCTGGAGTTGGTGGTGCTTTCGGATTATTGACAAATGCAGGAACATACGCAATCACAACAAACCCGCACAACGTTCACAACAACTTCGTGAACTGTGCTGACCACGGAACAACTGGTCCTGGAAATATGATGGTTGTTAATGGTTCAACAACACCAAACACACAGGTTTGGGGACAAACCATTGCGGTAAGCCCGAATATGGATTACAATTTTTCAACTTGGGTAACAAGTGTAGAAAATGTGAATGCTGCGAATGTTTCTCACTTACAGTTTTACATTAATGGAGTTCAAATCGGAGCTGTCTTTTCACCAACTCTAACTGGTTGTGACTGGCAACAATTCTTCGAATTATGGAATTCAGGTGCTGCAACTTCAGCTAACATTAGCATTGTTGCTCAAAACATTTCGGGAAACAACGATTTTGCGATTGACGATATCAGCTTTAGTTCAACATGTAACCAAAGCGATACGATTGTTATTGCTTACGATCAAAGTACAATTAATGCTGGAAACGATATTTTGTTCTGTGCAAACGAACAAGAAACGTTAACGGCTACAGCGAATTTTGCAAATCCTTCTTTTGTTTGGGAAACTGGTGCTATGACAGCTACAATTTCACCAACAACAAGTGGTTATTACACTGTTGGAGCAATGAGCCCGAATGGATGTGCTTTAACTGATTCTTCTTTGGTAACTGTTACACCAATGCCATGGACAATTAATGAGACAGGATCACAAAACACGGATTGTGGAGTGAACAACGGAGTAGTTTATGTAACTATGAACGGAACTTTCAATGATCCTCCATATTACGTATGGAATGGTCCGGGAGCAAATAATCCAAACGAGATTGATGCATCTGTATGGACAAACCTTTCTCCGGGATGGTATTATGTTTCTATCGAATCTGACGGATGTTTCCGATACGATTCAGCTTACGTGGATATCAATAATCCTCCGGTTGCTGGATTAGACGGGAATCCATTGGTAGGTGAAAGTCCACTACAAGTTGATTTTGACAATAGCAGTACCAACTCAAATGATTTTGACTGGAACTTTGGAAATGGAAACACAACTACAACAACTGACCTTTCTAGTCAAACGCAAACATATACTGCAGGAACTTATGTAGTTTCGTTGGTTGCTCATCAGGGAAATTGTACTGATACGGCTTACGTTACTGTTATTGTTACAGATCCGGTAATCGTAGTTCCTCCAATCATTGTAATTGTTCCTGTTGATCTGAGTACTCCAAACGTGTTTACACCTAACGGAGATCAGGTAAACGATTACTTTGAATTTGATCTTTTAAATATTAAATCTATCCACGTAGACGTATTAAACAGATGGGGTGATGTTGTTTTCTCTAGCAACGACATCAACTTTAAGTGGGACGGAAAAGTTGGCGGTACCTTAGCAACTGAAGGTGTTTATACTTTCAGCTATGAAGCTGTTGGTGCGCAAGATGAAAAATTAAATGGACATGGATTTGTTCAATTGTTCAGATAAGATTCACTAATAATATTGAAAAAGCCCTGAAGTCGATGTTATAATCACTTCAGGGCTTTTTTTTGTCCAACCAACACAAGTTAAATATTAAACTATTTGTGAAACATTTTGTTTCATTTAACTACAATCCTTTATAAATAAGCATCTTGTCCTTTTTTTGTCCTAACACTTTTGAGAAGAAACATTCAATCATGACATAGCTTTGTACAACTATACATTAGCTATGATACTGTTGACCCACAAATTAAAGTCTGTCCTACTAGCAATTTCAGTGATTTTGATTTCATTGAAATCTTCTACACAATGCACTTGGTCTACCTATGTGAATGAAGATTTCGAATACACAACGGTTATTCCGCATGTTATTCCCGGAACGACTTATCAAAATACACCGCAAACTTATGCCGGATGTGTACATTCAGGTACGCGAGGAATGTATCTGAATATTGTTGACGGGTTTTCGGGGATGATCTATAACAGACCTTATGATGTTTGTGTTGGTCAGAATTACCGATTCTCACTTTGGACACGAGATGCTTTCAGCAGTTCGAACAACCTTACATTCCAGGTTCTCGATGCTTCAAACGCTGTGCTTTCAACACAAACAGTTGTAACAAACAGTACCTGGGTGAACGTTACTCTTCCGGCTTTCACTGCAACAAGTGGAATTATCCGTTTTCAAATTATCACCAATATTCCAGGAGCAGCCGGAAACGATGCCGGAGTAGATCAGTTATATCTTTCTGCATGTAATCCAACTCCATCAAACTATACCTTAACACAATGTGCAGCTTTGGGAAATGTGGATTTGTACTCTCAAATCACATCTGGACTTTCAAATAACGGTGTTTGGACAGGTCCTTCAGCTTTGCAAAACGGTTCACAAGGAACTTTTGTAGCTGGAAGCAATACAAACGGTGCTTACACTTATACTATTGATGGTGCTGGATTTTGTCCGGATTCTGTGGCGAATGTTCAAGTTAACTTAGTGAACACACCAAACATTAATTCACTTGGTCCAATTTCGAATTGTGGACCGTACACACTTCCTGCAATCACTGGGACCAATCTATCGGGAAATCAACATTACTATACTGGAACG
Source organism: uncultured Flavobacteriales bacterium (assembly GCA_946479125.1). Next base: position 489 of record CAMLET010000348.1, on the reverse strand, counting down.
AATGGTACGGGAACTATTCTGAATGCTGGTGCTGTTATCAACACTTCACAAACACTATATATTTACGATGGTTCTCCAGGATGTAACGATCAGGAAACTGTGAATATCACTATCTCTACTCCAGTTAATGCCGGAAATGATGACGAAGCAAGTTACTGTAATCCCGGACAAACTTTCGATCTAAACAATTTCCTTTCAGCAGGAACAACCGGAGGTGGAATTTGGGCTGAAACAACGGGAACACCATCCGGAACATTAAACACCGGAACCGGAAGCTGGAATACTGCGCCAATTTCAGGAGGAACTTACACCTTTACTTATACAGTTCCGGCAAATGGAGCTTGTCCCGCTGATGTCGCCAACTTTTCTTTCTTTATTGGAAGCGCCGATGGAATCGATATTGGAAATGACACAACGCTTTGTGCCGGTGAAACTATTGACTTTACTGTACCAGCATGATATGATTATTTCTCGTGGAATGTAACCAGC
>CAMLET010000347.1 GCA_946479125.1 uncultured Flavobacteriales bacterium | reverse complement strand
CGCGGATTGCGTAATCTTTGAAAGCTGTAACGAATACCACGAGGAAATTTTTCTCTTCAACTTCGTCTAAAAGTTCGAAACCTTCAGCGCCGCTTGGCATACGAATGTCCAGAAAAACAACATCGGGTTTTGTTGCTGTAATTAATGATAATGCTTGTTCTTTTCCGGAAGCTTCACCTATAACTTCGATCTCCGGACAGAATTCATCTATCATCATCACCATATTTTTGCGTGCGTATTCTTCGTCATCGACGATTAGTGCACGAAGTCGGGTAGTTTCCATAGTATTGAGTTTTCGATTTCTTTATACCAAATTAATACAATCTATAAATTGATCTTTTTGACAAGTACCTTTAAAATTGCAATTCTAACTCTTTGCCATCAATTTTCATCATTTCAGTTGATAAAAGATACCGTTTAAATCTTTTAGTATTTTTTAACCTCGACTCCGCTCGGTTACCTAACAGGCAGGGAATCGAAGCGATTATTCTACTAAGATCATTTCAAGAATGTCCATGCATTGTTGGGTTCCTTCCACCATCCCCATGTGAGCAGAATTTTCAAGAACAATGAGCGAGACGTTGTTTTCAGAAGCGAATTTGCTCAGTTTTTCCAATGGAATTAACGGATCGTATTTGCCATGAACAAAAGTAAAACGCTCCGGATTTCTTGAAATGGTTGAAGTATGATCTTTTCTGTTTCTCATTGCCAACGCCGACCATGCAATAGCGTGAGGATTCATGTCCAAAGCCATTTGTTGGTAACGATCTACATCCTGAACATGGTCCATTGGTCGGAAAAATAGATTTGGAATTGCTTCGCGAATAAAAGTAGACGCTTTGGTTTGTACCAAATGTGCTACCCGCAAACGATCCGATTTTTTATCCTCGCTATCTTCCCATGGGTGAGAATGGAGTAGTGTTACATGTTCAATACGCTCAGGAATTGCTTTGAAAACTTCCAGGGCAACATATCCTCCAAGCGAATGTCCAACCAATTGAACGCACGGCAATTTCAGATGATCGATAATTTCAATCACTTTTGAAGCCAGCCAACCCATTCCGTCATCGGAGGAAACGCCTTCTGTGAAAACGGATTTCCCATGTCCGAACAGATCGATGTTTATGCGCTGAACTCCGGGAATTCGATTTACAGTATGCCACATGGTGGTATTTTCCATAAAACCATGAATGAATACCACCGGAGTACCTTGTCCCGAAATTTCGTAGTGAAACATGTTTTTATTAAGGTGTTACGCGAGTGATTGCTCTTTTTTTGCCGCCTGCATGATACTTTCGATGTGATCTGCTTCAATTGGAATATTGCCCATTAAATTGAATGGTTCACCGCTCGCCTGAACAACTAAGTCATCTTCGATTCTGATCCCTAGACCTTCTTCCAAAATATAGATTCCCGGTTCACAAGTAAAGACCATGTTTTCTTTGATTGGTTGATTCCACAATCCAACATCATGCGTGTCCAATCCTAAGAAATGAGAAGTTCCATGCATGAAATACTTTTTATAAGCCGGCCAGTTTGGATCCTGATTTTTGATATCTGTTTGGTCAATCAATTTCAAACCAAGCAATTCGCTTTCCATTAATTTTCCTACTTCTTTATGGTATTCAGCCATCATGGTTCCCGGAACAAGCATTTTTTGTGCTCCGTTCTTTACACGAAGAACAGCATTGTAAACATCTTTCTGACGTTGAGTAAATCGCCCATTTACAGGTAAACAACGCGTTAGGTCTGACGAATAGTTTGCGTATTCTGCTCCAACATCCAATAGAATTACATCGCCATCGTTACACTGCATGTTGTTTTCAATATAATGCAGCACACAAGCATTTTTACCTGAAGCAACGATAGGAGTGTAGGCAAATCCTTGTGAGCGGTTACGCAAAAACTCATGAGCAAGTTCTGCTTCAATTTCGTATTCCCAAACTCCAGGTTTGATAAAATTCAATAAACGATCTATTCCTTTTCCGGTAATATCACAAGCAGTTTGCATTAAGTTCAATTCGATACTTTCTTTTACTGAACGAATGGCGTGCATAATTGGCGCGCTTTTATGTACCTGATGTGCCGGATAATCTTGTCTGAATTGTTTTATGAAACGGTCTTCACGTGTTTCTACGCTTGTATCAGCTCTCAAATGCTCGTTTGTATTTAAATAAACACCCTCGGCTTCTGCCAAAAGCGTTTTCATTATAGTTGGCATTTGTTGTAACCAATAAACCGTTTTTATTCCACTGGTTTGAAGTGCTTGTTCTTTATTCAGCTTAGCACCTTCCCAAATGGCAATATGTTCGTTTGTTTCCTTAAGAAATATAATTTCTCTGTGTTGCTCGTTCGAACAAGTTGGAAAAATCACCAAAACACTTTCTTCCTGATCCACTCCTGATAAATAAAAAATATCTCTGTGCTGCTGAAAAGGCATTGTGGCATCTGCGCTAATAGGGTAGATGTCGTTGGAATTGAAAATTGCCAGACAGCCCGGCTTCATTTGAGAAGAGAATTTTTTTCTGTTGGAGATAAAAAGATTCGAGTCTATAGAATGATATTTCATAAAAGGAATTTTTGAGAACTAAGATTACAACCCGAAAGTAAGAATTTTTTGGGTTCGAAGTAGAACGTAAATAGCTTACGATTGTCTCCATATACCTTTGAATCATCAAAAGCACAAGGTTATGAATACAACATTCTCAAGACAAATTTTTGAAAGCGTTCTGGTAGAGCGAATTATCATTGAAGAAAATTCAGGGTCAGTTATTTTAAAATGTAACATTTTTGACGGAATCAGTACTTATAAATCAGAGTTGTTCATGGATCAAAAAGGACTAAATTCCCTATTGTGTGAGTTGTCGGTTAGAGGTATTGAATTGGATTTGGAGAAGGACATGATTCCTTTGCAAGTATCATCAGATGAGGTGATTTACATTATTGAGTGTTCTCAAGGATTTGATGAAGAAGTATTCATTCCGATGTATGCATTACCGCAACAAATTTTGAAGATGCGCGCCTAGTCCTCAGGATAGTTTTTTTGAGTATTAATAAAAAATGTTTTATTTTTAGCTCGAGTTCAAAGAAATTTGAAGCTTCAAAACTATTTTAGGATGAAAAAAACTATACTGCTCCTTACTCTAGGGTCGTTCTTATTGACAGGATGTCCCAAACACGAAATTATTCCAGCTCCAACACCTCACGTTGAGTTAACATCTGATTTCCTTGGAACTGTGAACGGTTCTGTTGTTGAACTTACTCAGAACGTGAATGGATATTATAATGATGCCCAAAAAGTAAAAATCATTTTACCTTCTCCAACTCCTTCTTCTGCAGTTTATTCTGCTGAAATGAAGTCGGGTCAATCATTGGTTGCTATTAAAATTAGTCTTGGAAGTGTGTTTTTTGATTCTGGTGTTGCACAAGATCCATCATTGGAAGTTTGGAAAAGCTTTTTCTTAGCGAATGATGATCCGGATGATCCAAGCTATTCTGCTGGTGCAGCAAACGGATTCGAAGTGGTTTACCGCGATGGTACTGGTGCTGTTTGGACATCAGATGATGCTACTCCAGGAACCGTGAAATTTACAAATATTGTTCAGGAGTCGGATGAAGATGGTGACTTTGTCAAGTTTACATGTACGTTTGATTGTAGTGTGTTTAGGGATATTCCTGATACAACTACTCCTGATCCAAATGATACGATAACGATTTCATTACCGATAAACGACGCGGTATTTAATGGTTGGTTTAAAAGATAAAATGCTATATTAAACGTCAGTTTCGGCTGACGTTTTTTATTTGTACACGTATGGAGCAATTGAAGATTGGCATTATTGGAGATTTTAACTTTACCTACAATACGCATCATGCTACCAACCTGGCGTTGGATCATAGCAGTGATTTTCTTGAAATTGAACTTTCATATTATTGGCTTCGCGTAAATGAATTTCTGAGTTCAAAGCCGAGTCAGTTTAGCAACTTCGATGGACTTTGGCTGGCTCCGGGACCTTTCCTTAATGTTTTTTATCTGAATGCCGTAATTGACATTTTAATGCAGTTACAAATTCCCGTTTTCGTTACCGGTGAAGGCTACAAAGCTTTGTTGGA
>CAMLET010000346.1 GCA_946479125.1 uncultured Flavobacteriales bacterium | reverse complement strand
GAAGCTCCTGAACGGGAAACTCCAGGGATCATTGCCAAACATTGAAAGCATCCAACTTTAACGGCATCCCAATAAGTCATTTCCTCCATGTTGTCGATGCGTGGTTTATTGAACCAATTGTCTACGAAAAGTAAAATAACTCCACCCACAACAAGCGAAATGGCAACGGTTAAAGGACTTTCCAGCATTGCGTCAATCTTATCGGAAAGCAGAATTCCCATTACTGCTGCAGGAATGAATGCGGCAATGAGTTTGAAATAGAAATTGATGCTTTGGAAAAAGCGTTTGAAATAGAGAACGAAAACGGCTAGAATTGCTCCCAGCTGAATAACTATCATGAACAATTTTATAAAATCGTCAGATTCAATTCCCATAACCGCAGCGCCAAGGATCATGTGTCCTGTCGACGAAACAGGTAAAAACTCAGTAAGGCCCTCAATGAGAGCCAAAAGTATAGTTTCAATAAAAGTCATGATTAATCTTCTTGATTGATCAATTTAGATTTTTTCATTATCCCATAAATGATAAGAGCGATACCTGCAACAATTACAATTGGAGCAACAGTAATACGCATATCAGAGAACAATTCAGCTTCCTTAAACTCATTTGGATTGTCGCTGCCACCACCGATCATAAGGATGTAGCCAATGATATTAATTGCAAGTCCAATAAGAATGATTCTTAGGTTGTCTTTTTTTACAGGAAAATCGAAATTGCTCATGTATGTGATTTGAACGGCTAATTTAAGAAATGGTTTTCAATTAGAAGAGGAACGTGTTAGTAATTATGAATTATTAATTGGGAAATTATCAAGTTTATAGGACTTGATAATTAATAATCCTACCATCGATAATTAGTAAAGGTCATCCAGCTTCATGCGCAGATATTTATTCAGCGCAAACCATGTAGAAACTAAAGTCAGTAAAGCTCCAAATACCAGCAATCCTGCAAAGAGAAGACCAAGTTCAACGAAAGTCAAATCAATTTGAATGATATAAAGAATATTGTTTACTCCGAAGAAAACCAACATCAATAAAGCCATCGCAATCACTCCAGCTAATAAACCCTGCATCAATGATTGACGAACAAAAGGTCTTCTGATAAACCCGCTGGTTGCACCAACCAATTGCATGGTTTTGATATTGAAACGTTTTGAATACAAGGAAAGTCGAATGGTGTTGTTGATCATTGCAATTGCAATAACAATAAGCAAAGCAGCCAGTGCAAGAATTACAAATACGATTTGCTTGAATCCAAGATTTACTTCCGAAAGTGTTGCAGCATCGTAATTTACTTCTGTTACCATTTCAGGAAATGCTTTCAGAATGCGTTGCTTGATCTTGTTCATTCCGGCCTTATTCGAGAAAGAGGCTTCAGGACGGAAAGAGATGGTTGGTGGAAGAATATCTTCTCCTTCGTAGATGGCAAGTAGTTCGTTCGACTCCTTATCACTTCCCTGAAATTCTTCTAAAGCGCGCTCAGGTGAAACATAAGTAACCTCAGAAAAACAATCCCAGCCTTTCAGTTCCTGCTCCACTTGTTTAATGTCTGCAGCGTTGTATTTGCTTCCAAAAAACAAATCAGCCTGAACGCTTTCCTTCGCTTTTTGTTCGATGGTCTGAAAGAAGAACATTCCGGCACCCACTAATCCGATAAGAAACAACACCAACGAAATTCCAATCACCGTAGAAACTACGCTTGTTCTCAATCCTTTTTTGCTTGCTTTTGCGTTCTTCTGACTCATCTCAACGAAAGTAAGTGATTCAATGGTTGGTTCAGAAAGAAGTTTTACAATGTTACCAACGAAGTAGCGTTAAAAAGTCAATGATAGTTGAAAGTGTAGAATTTAAAATTGAAAAGAAGTATATGGATTTCTAACACTTGTTCCTCTTTTACATTTTCCATTTTGGAATTTTCCATTCTAGATTATACCCCAAAAAGGGGATTTTTCAAAAAAAAAGCAAAATAAATTACCATGGTAAATAAAATGCATCTATATTTGCCGAACAAAATTATTGAAATGAAAAAGTTAAGTGTTATAGGATTAGGATTGGCAATGTTGGTAGGTGTTACCGTTGCATTCCAATCAGTAGGAAAAGGTAAATCTAAAGGGGTTTACAAATTGGATTCTTCATCTGAATTGATGTGGAAAGCTGAGAAAGCTGATAACAGCGGTCACGGTCACAACGGAACAATCAAAATTTCTGATGGAACTGCAAAGTTCAACGGAACGAAATTTGAAAGTGCTTCTTTCGAAATAGATATGAAAACTATTGATTCTGAATTGACAGCTGAAAAAGGTGAAGGTGCTTTGTTAGGTCACTTGGCTAACGAAGATTTCTTCCAAACAAATAACTTCCCGAAAGCAGTAGTTAAAGTTACTTCTTGGACTGAAAATGAAATGTCTGCAGTAGTTACTATCGTTGGAAAAGAGTTGAAAACATCTTTCCCTGTTAAAACAACGAACGAAGCTGGAAAAATGACAACAAAAGGAACATTTACTTTAGATGTTTCTTCTCTAGGAATCCCAGGATTTACTCCAGATCCAGAAATGGAAAAAGAGAAACCAGGTCAATACATTAGCCCGAAATTGGTGTTCGATATGAACCTTGTAATGAAGGCTGGTAAATAATTACCAAACGCATTTTATTAGAGAAGCCCTGGTTTTTACCGGGGCTTTTTTATTGATTATTATTTATTTCACAAAATCAATAATAAAATAACAATATGTGAAATAAAATATTTCAATTGCTTTTGAATGTTCACTTTATTACTAATTTTGCAACCGTCTATCTACAATGATAGCGAGTTTTAAGCCATGAGAATCTTTAAGTTTGGAGGGGCTTCTGTAAAAGATGCTTCCGCAGTACGAAACGTTTCAAAAATTTTATCTCTTTTTCCGCAGGATCAATTGATCGTTGTTGTTTCTGCGATGGGGAAATCCACGAACAAACTAGAAGAAGTTGTTAGTGCTCTTATTGAACGTGACGAAAGAAGGTACAATGAACTGGTTGAGGAACTCTACCAATTTCACCTTCAAATTGTAAGCGAATTGTTTTCTGAAAAGCATTACGCAATTCACCGCAATCTCGAAGAATTATTCGAAAAGTTGCGTGATCGTTTTCATAAAAGTTCTTCAGAACATGAAGATTTTGAGTACGATCAGATTGTTTCTCTTGGTGAAGTTGTTTCGACAATGATCATGGAAGCATTTATGCAAGAAGAAGGTCATTCTACTTTCTGGATTGATGCAAGAAAAGTGATTCGTACCAACAACAATTACCGTGAAGGTGAAATTGATTGGGCGCGTACAGAAGAATTGGTGAAAGAACGTATTCTACCGAACTTCAATGATCGCAGAATTGGAATTACTCAAGGTTTTATTGGTCATACAAGTGAAGGTTTCACAACAACACTTGGTAGAGAAGGTTCCGATTTCACAGCTGGAATTTTAGCTTATACAACAAACGCAGAAGACGTAACCATTTGGAAAGATGTTCCGGGAATGTTGAATGCCGATCCGAAATGGTTTGACGATACAATTAAATTGGACAAGATTTCTTTTAAGGAGGCTATCGAATTGTCGTACTACGGGGCGAGTGTTATTCACCCAAAGACAATCAAGCCGCTTCAAAATAAAGGAATTCCACTTTATGTAAAATCATTCGTGAATCCGGATGCCGAAGGAACGGTTATTCAGGCTTCTGAAGATGCAGATCATTTCGTTCCATCATTCATTTTCAAAATGGATCAGGTATTGATGTCGTTTACACCAAATGATTTCTCTTTCATTGTGGAAGAAAACCTAGGTGACATTTTTCAGCAACTGGCATTTTACGGAGTGAAAATTAACCTGATGCAGAATTCGGCATTGAGTTTCTCTATTGTTTTTGACAGAGCGAAAACAGATCCAAAACGTTTGGTAGAAAAATTCAATGATCAGTACACTGTTAAATACAACGAAGGTTTGGAATTAGTAACGATTCGTCATTACGATCAGAAAACTATCGATCGTGTAACGGTTGATAAAGACATTTTGGTTGAACAAAGAACGCGTCAGACCATTCGCATGGTGATGAAGAATAAATAGCCGTTTTAAAACACATAGTCACATAGTGCTTTCACATAGATCACATAGTTAGATTTG
>CAMLET010000345.1 GCA_946479125.1 uncultured Flavobacteriales bacterium | reverse complement strand
ACTTTTTAAACAAAATTTGATACACTTCAATCAATCGTAGCTCAATCAAATTTTCATCTCATAAATTTTAACATATATTTACGCTGTGTTAATAGCAGGGAATAGTTAGAAAAGAGTTAAATGAATATCATTAACGTTTGATATTCAGATAATTAAACTCGTAACAAAGCCAACTTTCTAAACCTTAGTTGTTCGCGCAATAATTGATGATTTCCATGATTATTCATGGTTAACTCGTTGGTTATGCAATTTTTTTTAAAAAAATAAACTTTGAAAACATGCGCAAAAATCTACTTTTAGGAGCATTTGCAGTTTTGGGTTTGTCAACAACAGTAGTAGCTCAGGAAAAACACTTTAATTGTGGAAATTACAAGGAGCAAACAATGAAGTTGTGGGCAGAACACCCGGAATTGGAATCAGATTACTACCATTTATTGCACAAGAGCAAAACTACAGGTAAAAACAAAAGCGGTGATGATACTACTGTATACACCATTCCAATTGTATTTCACATCCTTCATGAGTATGGATCTGAAAACATTACAGACGCTCAAGTAATTGATGCTGTCGCAATTTTGAACGAGGATTACTCTAACACAAACCCCGATGCTGGTTCACAAGTGGCAACATTTGACACCGTTGTTGGAACTGCAAAAATCCGTTTCAAACTAGCAGGTTTAGACCCTTACGGGAACTGTACTAATGGAATCGAGCATATTTATACTCACATGGCAAACTTTGGTGATGATTATTCGAAATTGCACCAATGGAACCGTAAAGAGTATTTAAATGTTTGGGTAACAAACACTATCGGAAGTTCAGGTGTAGCAGGTTATGCTTACTACCCTAACTCAACGGAAGGAAACTTCTTCTGGGCTGATGGTATTTACATCCTAAACGATTATATCGGAAGTATTGGAACAAGTAACCCTGGATCATCTCGAGCTTTGACTCATGAGATCGGTCACTGGTTATCACTTTCTCATACTTGGGGAAATAACAACGAAAACAACGTTGCTTGTGGTGATGATGCTGCTTTGGACACTCCTGAAACAAAAGGTTCTCCAACTGGTGTTTGTAACTTAAACGCAAATACGTGTAGCGACATTGATCAGGGAAGTAGTGGCTACTGGGCTACAGACGTTGTAGATCAAGTTCAGAACTACATGGATTATTCTTACTGTTCTATGATGTTCTCTAAAATGCAGGTTACTCAAATGAGAAACACATTGAATGAACAAACTGCATACAGAAATAATCTTTGGGTTGATAGCAACCTTGTATTAACTGGTACCGTTTGGAACGCTCCTGTTATTCAGTGTGCTCCAATTGCAGACTTCCACGTAAGAAAACACATGGTTTGTTTGGGTGACCCGGTAAACTACAAAAACGATTCTTACAATGCTACTGTTGATACATATGAGTGGACATTCCCAGGTGGAACTCCAGCTACATCAACATCTCCGAATCCAAATGTTACTTATTCTGAGTACGGATTCAAATCAGCAACTCTTACTGTAACAAACGCAGCAGGATCTACAACTAAAACAATTAATCATGTTGCTTACGTTTCTCCTGATTGGGTTGAGCATCATGGCCCTTACGTTGAAAACTTCAACAGTGGAAATGATTTCTGGATTGTTCAAAACCCGGAAAACAATCATGCATACTTCCATAAAATTGCAACTAACGGGGTTGATAACTCAGCTTGTTACATGTTGAATAACTGGAAAGATATTTCAGGTGCTCAACAGTTCTCTGATGATTATTTCTACTATGACCGTTTAGGTTACAGTAAAGATTCATTGACTACTGCAGCTTACAACTTGTCTAACACAACCGGAGTTACTGTATCTTTTGATTACGCATATGGAACAAAAGGAACTTCACTTACTGATGTTACTGAAAAATTGGTTGTTTTCTCTTCTCGTGATTGTGGTCAAACTTGGACTCAAAGAAAATTAATCGATGATGAGGAGTTATTGACAGTTGGATACGTTGGAAACAACAACTTCATGCCAACAATGAACAGTCAGTGGAGAACTGCAAGTTTCACATACACAACAAACGCGTCTGACGATCAAACACGTTTCCGTTTTGCATTCGTTGCATCTGACGTTTCTTCAAACTTATTCATTGATAACTTCAATGTAAGTGGAACATTAGGTGTTTCTGATGCTGAGTTATCAGGAATGATCAACGTATCTCCTAACCCGATTGCGGCTGGAAGTGACTTAAGCGTTGAAGTTACTGGTACAACGAATAACATGGAATTATTTGTTCTTGATACAAAAGGAGCAATTGTAAGTGTTATTAAAGTTCCGGATACAAATGGTACTCAAACTATTAATGTTCCTATGAACGTAGCTAAAGGATGTTATTTCATCAATGCTGTTCAAGGTTCAAGTAAAACAACTCACAAAGTTGTAGTTTACTAAATAATTGCATTTAAAATTCAGGGAACCCTGACATCCGTTTATGGCGGATCGTCAGGGTTTTCTTATTTTAGCAGAATGAAATTTGAAGAATTAAATTCGAAAATGTTTAACACCTTGTTGGATGACAAGATAGTTCCATCTGAAAGTGAATACAATCTGATCAAACAAATAAAACAAGGAAAACATCTGCTTCTATCGGCCCCAAACACTGCTGCAGTTGATTTAGTTCTGAATTGGTCAACATTATCAAGAGGCTATCAAGCTTTTGAAGGATCGCCAAGAGTTCTTTGGATAACAAGTTCAAATGATCGTGTAAAAAGCATCGTAATGACCCTTAGAAACTGGTCAAGAAGATCTGAAGTTGCTGTTGAACCCGCGAATGATTCGGGAAAGATAATCGAACAGCGAAATTTCATTTTTGAAGGTGCTGATATCATTGTTGGTAACCCAAAACGCGTTTTGGAGATCTATAATCAAAATGGAATTCATATAAATCAACTGTCGCTAATCATTATAGACGAGGTTGATCAAATCAGCAAAAATCCAAATACCCTGCAACATGTTAAGCGTATTTGCGAGAGTGCAGAGAAATGCATGAAACTGGTTGTTAAATACGGTGAACACCATCGTATTGCGCCATTCATGGACGAAATCTGCTTTGGTTACGAAGAAATCGTTTACGAACAATAAGTACTATGGCCCCGAGAATCATAAAAGTAGTTTTCAATTTAAGCTTAGCTCTTGCATTTGTTTCTGCAGTCATGCTGATTACGGGAAAAACTTATGGCTACCAATCTTCTTTGCGGAACGTACTTTATATTTCCGGAGGTCTCGGTATTATCCTTCAACTCTACTTCAGCGTTTTTATTGAAAAGAACAAAGAGTTTAATCTGTTATTCTGGATTGGAACCGTAGTTATCTTCATTGCGGTTATTATGAAAACACTTAACATGAACTATTTCCACGTGGCGCTTTTAGCCGGGGCCGGAATCACAGGTTTATCATACTTCATCAATCCCTTTGACAAAAAAGATGATGAACAGGATCAGAAAGATCAACTGCTTGATAGCTAACTCAATTACTAATGACGATTGACTAATTACAAATATGAGTTATGAGTTATGAGTTATGAGTTATGAGTTATGAGTTATGAAATAAAACAATTTTGACTTCTATTTTTTCCTCTTTTTGGCCTTCCTTCTTTGTCTTTTTTCTAGTAATTTACATAAAGTCCCTTCTTCTTTCGGTAGGCAATAATTGGTTTGTACGGTCCGTACTTGTGCTGTTTTTCAGTAAACGGATCATTATAAGGTCCAAACGGATAATCAATTGATTTCTTACTTAGGTCCGGGTAATCAAAACCTTTCTTTACAGGTCGTTCATGTTCTTCTGAATTGATATAAGCGGCTACCTGAAGCGCATCTATATCAGATAAAAACGGATGCTCATAACTTGCTTTATCATGCGGCATGTTCGCCTTAATAAATTGAGCGGCCTTTATGATCTTATACATACTGGTTCCTGCCTGATAGGAGTTTTTTCCCCATAACGGAGGATATTCATATGTAATTCCACTTGCAAGCATTTTTCCTTCACCATTTTCACCATGGCATCTTGCACACGTATTTGTATAAACCGCTTTACCCAAAGCTGGAGAAAGTGCATAATCCGGTAATTCTATCTCAATTCCAGCATCTCCATGAACTCTTTGTTCAACCGGAA
>CAMLET010000344.1 GCA_946479125.1 uncultured Flavobacteriales bacterium | reverse complement strand
ATCAAAACATCTGCGTTCCTCCGTGTTCCTCTGCGGGAAACAAGAAACAGGAATATTATTCCGTAATTTTGCTCTAAACAATCTTTTATGTCGACTGAAAAACTTCCGTTTTGCGCAGATTTATTCAACAGAAAACGTTTCGAAACACGTGAAGTGAAAGTAGGAATTACATCTATTGGCGGGCAAAACCCCATTCGTATTCAGTCAATGACTACAACCGACACCATGGACACTGAAGGTTCTGTGGAACAATCTATTCGCATGATCGACGTTGGTTGTGAATTGGTTCGATTGACTGCTCCAAGCAAAAAAGAAGCAGAAAATCTTGGAGTAATTAAGGCAGAATTAGTAAAACGAGGGTACAACACTCCACTCGTTGCTGATATCCATTTTACTCCAAACGCCGCTGAAGTTGCCGCAAAGCTGATTGAAAAAGTTCGCGTAAATCCAGGTAATTACGCCGACAAAAAGAAATTCGAGGAAATAGATTATACAGACGAAGCTTATGCTGCTGAGTTAATTCGCATTGAAGAGAAATTTACACCGCTGGTTTTGCTTTGTAAAGAACATGGAACAGCAATGCGTATTGGAACGAATCACGGATCGCTCTCTGATCGCATTTTAAGCCGTTTTGGTGACACTCCGGAGGGAATGGTAGAATCTGCTATGGAATTCATCCATATCTGTCGTAAAAACGATTATCACGAGCTGGTTATTTCGATGAAAGCCAGTAATACGCTAGTGATGGTTCAGGCTTATCGTTTATTGGTTGCAACCATGCGCGAACAGGGAATGAATTATCCTTTGCATTTGGGCGTTACCGAAGCCGGTGATGGCGAAGACGGAAGAATCAAATCGGCAGTTGGAATTGGAGCGCTTTTGGAAGATGGAATTGGTGACACTATTCGCGTTTCATTGACAGAAGATCCGGAAGCTGAAATTCCGGTTGCGCAAAAACTGGCAGCGAAATTTGAAAACCTGAAAGAAACCACAATTGATTTCAAGACAAACTCTCCTATCGACTATTACCATTACAACCGAAGAAAAACAAAACAAGTTGGAAATATTGGAGACCACAAAACTCCCGTTGTTATAGGGAATTTGGCAAACAAGCAAAATATTACTCCAGCTAACTTCTTCGCATTCGGATATTTATATTCTGTGGAATTGGATAAATGGAACCTTACGGACCAAGCTGCAGATTTCATTTACATTGGAAACCACTCTATAGATTTTGAATTACCTGGAACATTACAGATCATTCAGGAATTGAACACCTGGAAACAGGATAAAAAGAATCAACACTTACCTATTTGTTCCCTTGAAGAATATACTTCAGATTTACCAACAGGAACAATTATCCGACTAAATGCTGACGGAGAAATCAACTATAAACTTCTTCCAAAAGAAAACGTAGTATTTCTCATCGAAAGTTCCGAAAAACAGAAAACACAACTTATCCGCAAAATTCAATACAATTTTATAGAAAATTCAATTGAATTACCTGTGATCCTGCACTTTTCATATGCTTCAAGCGAACTTGAAAATGTGCAACTTTACTCGGGGTCGGATGCAGGTATTCATTTCATAGATGGATTCGGAGATGGAATTTGGGTTGATGCTCCTATCCCAAATAGAGAACTTAACTCCATTGCATTCGGAATACTTCAGGCTACGAGAACCAGGATTTCTAAAACTGAATACATTTCATGTCCGTCATGCGGAAGAACATTGTTTGACCTTCAGGAAACCACTGCAAAAATCCGTGAAAAGACACAGCACTTGAAAGGAATCAAGATTGGAATAATGGGTTGTATTGTCAATGGTCCGGGAGAAATGGCAGACGCAGATTACGGTTATGTAGGAAGCGGTCCCGGAAAAATTCACTTATACAAAGAGAAGACGATCATCAAGAAAAATGTTTCAGAAGAATCAGCTGTTGAATCGTTGATCGAGTTGATCAAAGAAAATGGCGATTGGGTAGAACCAGCTTGATTTGGCGTTTCGACTCCGCTCAACGACCAAATCAACAAAAAAACCCAACAAAAGTTCAAAATTTCACTTGATTTCCTGCTATTTCAGAACACAAGCAAGGTGTTTTCCTTTCAGAGTAGGAAAAACACGCTTAAAACTACTAAAAACGGGCTTATTTTCTAAAAACGTAGATTTGCGAACTATAGGTTCCGTTCTTCGCCTTCATGTTTGATAACAATCCAATACGGAACGCATTTAGGATTGATCCGCCTTTATATTTCTCACTTAACATAGAAACGTAGTACGAATCAAATTTCATTGGAAGCATTTTCTCAAATTTCAACCCTTTACTTTCAACTAAATTCGTAATCGTTTTTGGCTCGAAATGATAAAGATGTCGAGGAACATCATATGCTGCCCAAAACTCCTTATAATGATTTGCATCATAAGAAGTATAGTTAGGAACTGCGACAACAAAAACACCACCATCTTTCAAGGTCGATAGAATTGATTCCAGTTCAGCGTTCAGATCGTACACATGTTCGAGTACATGCCACATGGTAATAGCATCAAAACGCGAAGCATCCAATTTCGACAAACTCTCAAGCGGGAGTAATTCCACGTCATTTAGTTCCTTGGCTACTTTTCTGGCATCAGGATCTGGTTCCAAACCAAGAACTGTGAACCCCTCATCTTTTGCTCGCTTTAAAAAATGCCCAGTTCCGGCACCAATATCCAACAAATGAGTTCCGGAAGTCAAATCACTAATAAGCTTCACTTTTCTCCCAAGCGTATAGTTACGCACCATGTTGTAGGCACGATTAACTATTCCCTTTTTAGTTGAACTATGAGACACATAGTCTTCAGACTTATAGTAATCGCCAATCTTTTCAAGCAAAGGACGATTTTGTGTATAAACCAAAGAACAGGATTCACACTGAACCAATTCAAAGTTTTCTCCTGTCAAAAAGTGATCCTTAACCTTAGTATGGAGTCTGCTTTTTTTATGTCCGCAACTTGGGCACGATATATCTTCTAAATGTTCCACGTGAAACTTTATCTTCCTAAATGAATTAATAAAACCGAAATGTCTGCTGGAGAAACACCACTTACACGAGATGCCTGACCAATAGTAACCGGTCGGATAGAACCCAATTTCTCCTTAGCCTCAATACTCAAACTCTTCATCTGAGAGTAATCCAAAATGTCTGATATATTAACCGACTCCAATCTTCACAGCTTTAAAGCTACTACATCTTCACGGCCAATGTAACCTTCGTACTTGAGAAGAATCTCAGCCTGTTCAACCGCATCTTCATGTTCAGTATTCAACTCTTTGGCCAATGCTTTTACATCTTCACTCATCTCTAAAACATGATCCATTGTAACATGAGGTCGAGTAATAATTGACGAAAGTCTGATCTGTTGAGATAGCGGTGCACTTCCGATATTTTCAAGAATTGGGTTCGCAACCTCAGGAGAAACACCTTCCTTACGCAAAACAGAAATCAATTTTTCAGCAGCTCGAACCTTAGTATTCACTCTCTCTAAAGCAAAATCATCCTGCAAACCCAGTTCATGAGCAAGTCCGGTTAATCGGACATCCGCATTATCCTGGCGCAGTAAGATTCTATATTCTGCTCTAGAAGTAAACATTCTGTAAGGTTCCTGAGTACCCTTGGTTATTAAGTCGTCAATCAACACACCGATATAGGCATCTGAACGACCTAAAATGAACGGATCTTTTTCCTGAACCTTAAGTGCAGCATTAATTCCAGCCATTAATCCTTGACAAGCAGCCTCTTCGTAACCAGTTGTTCCATTAATTTGTCCTGCGAAGTAAAGATTCTCGACCAACTTCGTTTCTAAAGTGTGCTTTAGTTGAGTAGGAGGGAAGTAGTCATATTCAATTGCATAACCAGGACGAAACATTTTCGCATTCTCAAATCCAGCTATAGATCTTAAGGCTTTTTGCTGAACATCTTCAGGCAAACTGGTTGAAAAACCATTCACATAGATCTCAACAGTATTCCATCCTTCAGGTTCTACAAAAATCTGATGGCGATCACGATCAGCAAAACGATTGATTTTATCTTCTATACTAGGACAATACCTTGGTCCGGAGCTTTTAATTGCACCATTAAACATTGGAGAACGATCAAATCCTTCACGAAGCAAGTCGTGCGTAAG
>CAMLET010000343.1 GCA_946479125.1 uncultured Flavobacteriales bacterium | reverse complement strand
CTAGCTTTCCGCCGCGGCGGACTCAGCTACCTATAATATGTGATGAGTTATGAAATGATTACTTCACTTTCGCCAGAACCCTTTGTTTCTTTCGCTCGAAATAAGCTTCTAAGGTCTTGTTCGATAAAACACAAACTCCTAAGATAACTGGAAGTGAAATTCCGTAGTAAAAAAGTGTTTCCAAAAACATTCCTTTTCCTGCTACAAAGCCTTTCAGAAGTTCAATGATTTGGGACAAAATCAATAAGTGGAACATGTAGATTCCGTAAGAAATTTCGCCCAGATAACTCAACCATTTAATCTCGAGTCGGAAGAGGTTTTTCTCAGCAATGGAAACTCCTAAAATCAAGTAAAGGAATAATCCGCTGGTTACAATTGTAGAGAGAACTGGTGTTTCAAAAATGGTCGTCCAGAAACCGTAATGTATGTTACTTCCGAAGAAAATGAATGTCAGTAATAAACCATAAAGTGCAATCTGAAAGGGAATAGAATACAACACTGACTTCGCGATTTTTTCGCCGTAATGATATACACAGTAAGCGCCTAAACCACCAATTGCCATCGACTCAAATTGATGGATCCGAATAATGTAAGCGATGGTGCTATTGAGTTTCGGATTGGCGAAAAATGCATAATTCATGCTTATCCCAACCAAGATGAATTTGATCGCGATAACAGAAAGGAGTAGTGCAAGAACATGTTTTTTGATCCATTTGAACAAAGGCGCCCAGATGAGGTAGAACACTTCCTCAACACCAATCGACCAAAGTGGTTCCAACAAGTTACTTCCAAAGAAATGGTTAACCATTCCAGGAACGAAGAAAATGAAATAGTACCATGTTTCCCCAATCGTATAGGGCATTTCGTAGGGAATATTGAACCAATCAATAAAGAAAGGCTGAATGATTGCACCGATAATCACCATTAGAAAATACAAGGGCCAAATGCGGAAAACACGTTTCAGATAAAAGCGTTTTACAGAAATCTCTTGTTTCTCGCCGCGTTCGCGAAGCAGCAAATACGTAATCAGGAATCCGCTCAGCACGAAGAAAAAACTTACAGCATGCGTTCCGTTATTGAACAAGCCAAAATCCTTCAGATGATGAGGCAGCTCGTGATCCTTCCGCAAAGATTCTGCATGATGCAGCACCACCAGAAACGCCGCAAAAAACCGCAGTGAATTCAATCCCCTGAAATGTGAAATACTTTTGTAGTCCTGAATCATTCGGGGGTAAAGTTAACGACTCTTAAACATATAGTCACATAGATGTTGTAGAAAAAACATAGAGCAAGTTTTAGAACTGTGTGCCTTTGTTTTTCAATTAGATACGTAATCTAAAAAAACATCTGACCATTTGCATTTTTGAAACTTATTTATAAATTCGTTCAAAATACAAACTCACTATTCATGAAAAGAAACCACTTTTTGCGTGCAGCAATTATTCTCTGCACATTTTGCGCTAACCAACTTTCAGCACAAGAAAACACACTCCCTGAAAACGGAAATGTAGGTATTGGAACCACAAATCCCACAGAAAGATTACAAGTTAACGGAAGCGCCAGAATCGACTCCATGCTTGTAGTAAGAGATTCAATGATCGTTCATAAAGGAACCGTGATGGAAGACAATCTTACCGTTGAAGGAGATTTGAAATTGAACGGAAACGCATACTTCAATCAACCGATTTATTATTACAACTATCCATCGTTAACTTCAAGTGCTCCAGGATTGAAACTTTTAGGGACTGATGCAACCGGCATGGTGAAATCGCTCAATTTTTTGGAACTCATACATGGTGATCTGTTGACTTGTAATCCGGAACCCGATGGAACCTATCTTCCGTATTGGAAAACAGGAACGAACAAATTGTATGTGGAATGTCCGAATACTTTTGTTGGGATCAACACCATGTATCCAACCCACAATTTACATGTGGTTGGGGATCAGCTTACAACAGGTGCCGGTCAGTTCAAGCAATTGGGATTGAACACGGCGCCTAACTTATTCGGCGCATTGAATATAAAAACCGGAACCCAGTTTGGTGCAGATATATAGATCAATGTCGACAATACAACACCATACTCGAAAGCTTTATTTATTCACGCGAATAGTCCAAAAGCCGAGATCATGAAGGTGATTAAAGATTCTGATCCGGATTCCATTGCACGCTTCTATTTATCTGTTGATGGTGTAATGATAGTTCACAACGGAATAAGAAAGACCTTACAATTGGATCAGGACGGTTTGTTGCATGCCCGTAGAGTAAAAGTTGACGTCTTGAACTGGGCGGATTATGTGTTTGAACCAACGTACGACTTACCTACAATTGAAGAAGTGGAAACCTACATTGAAGAAAACAATCATCTACCAGGAATTCCAGCTGCAACTACCATAGAACAGGAAGGTTTAGATATTGCCGAAGCCAACAGAATGTTGATGGAACAAGTGGAAGAACAAATGCTTTACATTATCCAGCTAAAGAAAGAACTGGAATTGTTGAAGGTAGAAATCAACGTAATCAAGGAAGGAGAGTAGTATCATGAAAAAGTGGATATTGATGCTCCTTTTACTTGGAGCAAATGACTTGTCGTTTGCGCAAACCCAAAACATGTCTGGTGATCTCACCAAATACTGGTACTACCGCTGGCGCCTGCGTAATGACTTTATGGTAATGGGTGAAGGACCCGGGAAGAGTTTGATTGCGGAACAGCGTAATATGGGGCGACACGATTTGGTTAAATGGGCAGATGCTTCTTTGATGCAAGGTTACTATTTAAGTATGCTTGCTATAGAACACAAAATACTTGCAGATTTGGGCCGTTATGAAGATTTAATGAACAACGAGCGAGAATTGTATTTTGCACTGAAGGCGTTTGAACGTTTGGATTATTGGTCGGAAACCATCTACTCCAATGAACAACCAAATAACAATAATGTTGGATTCAGGCAAGGGGACTTACCACAGCGTGGCGATGTCAATGGTTATTTCTATAGGGATGATGTCCCTCCTAACTTCTTTACAGAAACGCCTCATTTATCTACTCCGGCTGATTTTTTTCCAAATTACTATGCGATGAATAATTTGAAAACGGGAATAAGATATCATACCAATAGTTTGGGAGAGCCCATTTTTTCTCATCATGCGGACGGAGATTATGAGAATCATTTCAAACAATTTGGATCAAGTGATGATAACAATGAGTGTTATCTGTGTCCGCCTAATTTGTCGCTCAATCAACAAGTGTATTTGCCAATCGTTAATCACAAAAAAGGGCGTGAAGATGGACTTTATGCTCTTGGTGAGATGAGTCAGGACCAAGTAATACGTTTGATACTTGGATTTGTAACAATCGTGAAGAGCATTCCCAATTCGGTTGTTCAGATTGACACGGATAATGATGGTGTTGTAGATGTTAGTTTCAATTTTCCTGATCAGGCAAAACGACATGCTACCAATCTATTGGCAAGAGCTTATGGATTTCGGTCAGGAACGATTACTGTAGCTCCGGAAGATGTTGCTTTCGTACCAACTGCTTCACTTTTTCTAGGACCAGGGACTTTTTGGGATACGAAAGGTCCACGCAATTTGGACGTTGAATTTGGTGATTATACGTTGTATGCTTATCCATTAAGGAAGATAACACCTTTTTTGTTTAGTACCAGTAATGATTTATCAATCACGGGATCTTATTATAACACGGGCTTCAACAGTGGTTTTTTTGATAACTCATGGAAATTGGGTATTGGTGGATATAACAATGATAACAATTCACATATGGCTTTTTTATTGAATGTACTTGCGAATTCGGGACCTATTAATGATTACAACGTTCAAGCTCACTTATACGAAAAATCAAAAGAGTTGGATAAAGATGCACTGTATATGCCATTCTATGAATACTTGTGGGGGTGGAATTTAACAGGAAATCAAAAAAAGAAAAAGGATGATACCTATGGCAAAGCTTTACAATGGCTTCATGTTGCGCCTTGCAGCGGACCGCATAATTTTGGTAATGTTCCTACGCATGGTGCTTTTTCACCTGATCATGTTTCAACCGGAGTACCTGTTTTATGGAATCAAGCCTTTTTGTATGATGCTGAGAAGCACGAATGGGATGATGGAAAAAAAGGTTCGAATAATGTATACAGTGAAGGCTGGTTTTCGG
>CAMLET010000342.1 GCA_946479125.1 uncultured Flavobacteriales bacterium | reverse complement strand
AATAAATAAAGTTATATGTCAGACGACAAAAAGATCATATTCTCGATGGTTGGTGTTTCCAAAGTAACGCCACAGGGAAAACAAATAATTAAAGACATTTACTTGTCGTTCTTCTACGGTGCCAAAATTGGTATCATTGGTTTGAATGGTTCAGGTAAATCAACAGTAATGAAGATCATTGCTGGATTAGATAAATCTTATCAGGGTGATGTAGTATTTTCACCAGGATATTCTGTTGGTTATTTGCCACAGGAGCCAGAGCTTGATCCGAAGAAAACGGTGAAAGAAATCGTAATGGAAGGTGCTCAGGAAACGGTTGACGTTCTGAAAGAATATGAAGACATTAACAATGCTTTCATGGATGAAGAAGTCTTGAACGATCCTGATAAAATGGACAAACTAATTGCTCGTCAAGGTGTTGTTCAGGATAAGATCGACGCGTTGGATGCCTGGGAATTGGATCAAAAATTAGATCGCGCAATGGATGCATTACGCTGTCCGCCAGACGATCAGTTGATTGAAACACTTTCAGGAGGTGAGAAACGAAGAGTTGCCCTTTGTCGATTGTTACTTCAAAATCCTGACATCCTATTGTTGGATGAGCCTACCAACCACTTGGATGCTGAATCTATTGATTGGTTAGAACAACATTTACAACAATATAAAGGAACTGTAATTGCAGTAACTCACGACCGTTACTTCCTGGATAACGTTGCTGGCTGGATCCTTGAATTGGATAGAGGAGAAGGTATTCCGTGGAAAGGAAATTACTCTTCTTGGTTAGAGCAAAAAGGAAATCGTTTGAAAGATGAAGAGAAATCGGAGTCAAGAAGACAAAAAATGCTTGCAAAAGAGTTGGAGTGGGTTCGAATGAATCCAAAAGCACGTCAGGCGAAAAGTAAGGCGCGTTTGCAGAACTACGACAAGATGATGACGGAGGAAATGAAGGATAAGGAAGTGAAAGTTGACATTCCGATTCCAAATGGTCCTCGTTTAGGAACAAATGTGATTGACGCGATCAATGTTCAAAAGGCATTTGGAGACAAATTACTTTATGATAACCTGAACTTCAAACTTCCACCAGCAGGAATTGTTGGAATTATTGGTCCGAATGGAGCTGGTAAAACAACCATCTTCAAAATGATCATGGAAGAGCTAGCACCGGATAAAGGGGAATTTACCATTGGTGATACAGTGAAGATTGGTTATGTTGATCAAACACACAAATCGGTAGATCCAAACAAATCTGTTTTTGAAGTAATTGGTGGTGGAAACGAGTTCATTGAAATCGGAAACCAGAAATTCAACGCAAGAGCATACTTGTCGAAATTCAACTTTGCAGGTTCCGATCAATCTAAGAAAGTAGGAGTACTTTCCGGTGGTGAGCGTAATCGTTTGCACCTGGCAATGACATTGATGACGGAAGCGAATGTATTATTACTGGATGAGCCAACGAATGATATCGACGTGAATACGCTTCGTGCATTGGAAGAAGGAATTGAGAACTTTGCAGGTTGTGCAGTGGTTATTTCTCACGACCGTTGGTTCCTTGACAGAATTTGTACGCACATTTTGGCTTTCGAAGGAGATTCAGAAGTAGTTTGGTTTGAAGGTTCGTATTCTGAATATGAAGAAAACAAACGCAAACGCTTAGGTGATGCCGCTCCAAAGAGAATTAAGTATAGAAAACTCGTTTAAAATGTAAAATTGAAAATGTAGAATTGAAAAGATTTTGAAACAGTACAGATCTTTTCAATTTTCGAATTTTCAATTCTCAATTAAAAAGATGGATCCTCTACACGGAATAAAATTAGAAACAATAGTCACAGAGCTCGAGGCCGAATTCGGTTTCGAGCGACTGGGACAAATGATTCCTGTGAATTGTTTCATTAATGACCCTAGTGTGAAATCGAGTCTCAAATTTCTTCGAAAAACACCTTGGGCAAGGAAGAAAGTAGAAGATTTGTGGATCAATCGGATTTACAATATCCGCGAATCAAAATAAATCAACCAAAATCACGTTTAACAAACACCTAAATAATACTCATGAAAAATGCCTTAGCACTTCTGTTTTTGTCGGCATACTTAACTGCTTCAGCGCAGTACAAGCATTTTACCGCTGGTGTTTTTGCAACAACCCATAATTTTGAATCTGGTCGATTCTATTCAACTCCCGGAGTGAGTTTTCAATACAATTTCAAAAGTGTTTTCTCCGTGAATGTAAATTATAGTCAGGAGCAGATGAAACATACTGAAGTCGATAATATCCATGGTGACGGAGGTCATTTTTTGAGTCAAAAACTCTCGTATCAACACATTCCAGTAGCTTTTAGAGCTACATTTGGTAGAAAAGTTGGTGTGTTCGCTGAGTTAGGGTTTTCTTATTCCAGCTTTTATGATGTAGAGGCTACCAGTCATAATGTTGAACCTTCTGGTTCCACAGAACCAGTTGTCTATTCTTCTTATCAATACCGCGCAAAAGAGACATATTGGTTCGGTTTAGCAGTAGGCGGAGGACTTGTTGTTCCAATTAAAGAGCGCTTTCTTGTTCAGCTAAGCGCGAGAACGGGATTGGGAAGTGAGCTGGAAGATGGAAATGATGGTGATCATTTTTCCTATAATCGTACCGGAAGTTATTCCGCATGGAAATTTTCTCTTGGATTGGCTTACAATTTCAATTTGAAGAAAAACAGCTCCTACACATTTACTGCACCTTACGTTGGTAGAAAGAAAAATAAAAGCTAAGTACTTCAAATTCAAAGATCATCTGTCTTTACTTGAAGAAGCAGTTAAAAAGTAAGTATTCCCTTTTGAATACACGCAGAATTAGTTAGCTTCGCTTTCACAATTACAAATGACGAATTAACGATTACAAATTGTTCGTTTCATTCGTAATTAGTCACTATTAATTAGCAATTATACGAAGTATGTCAGTAAGAGATCTTGAACCCTTAGCATTGTGGAATCATTTTGCAGATTTGAACGCAGTTCCGCGTCCGTCTAAAAAAGAAGAACGTGTAATCCAGTTCATGATGGATTTCGGTAAGTCACTTGGATTGGAAACAATTCAAGACGAAATTGGCAATGTGATCATCAAGAAACCTGCTACTTCCGGAATGGAGAACCGTCAAACGGTAGTTTTGCAATCGCATCTCGACATGGTTCACCAAAAGAATTCTGATACTGATTTCGATTTCGATAAACAAGGAATTGAAATGTTTGTTGATAACGATTGGGTAAAGGCAAAAGGAACAACGCTTGGTGCCGACAATGGAATAGGGGTTGCTACAATTATGGCAACTTTGGCAGCAACAGATATTGAGCATCCTGCAATTGAAGCTTTGTTTACAATTGATGAAGAAACCGGAATGACCGGAGCAATGAAGATCAATCCAAACAACATTTCTGGTACAATTTTATTGAATCTTGATACTGAGGATGATACAGAGATCTCTATTGGTTGTGCAGGTGGAATTGACACAAACACAAGTCTTGATTTGAAGCTGGAAAGTCTTCCTTCAGGTTTTGTTGGAATTGGAATTAGCCTAAGAGGATTACTTGGCGGACATTCAGGAATGGATATTCATTTAGGTAGAGGAAATGCTAATAAATTGATGAACAGGCTTTTATTACATCTGAATTCAATTATCGATTTAAGATTAGTAACACTGCATGGTGGAAGTTTGAGAAATGCCATTCCGCGTGAAAGCAGTGCTGTTATTGCAGTTCATAAAGACAATTTCTCAAAAGCTGTTGACACAATAAATGCTTTCACACTAATTCTTACTGAAGAATACCAAAGCATCGAAACAGAAATGAAGTGGATAGTGAATGACGCAGCTATTTCAACTGAAGTAGTTTCAGGTTCTGACTTTAAAAGAATACTTCAAAGCATTTATTCTGTACCAAACGGTGTTTTCAGAATGAGCCCGGATATGGCAGATTTAGTTGAAGCCTCAACAAGTTTGGCTAAAATCGATGTTGCTGATGGAAAGTTCCTGACGCAAAGTTTACAGCGCAGCTCAGTTGACAGTACAAAAGCCGACGTTGCAAATGCCGTAAGAACAGCATTCGAAAGCTGTGGAGTAAATGTCATTCAAAATGGAGAATATCCAGGATGGAAACCTCTTCCGGATTCAGACATTGTTCAATTGATGACAAAATTGTATCGTG
>CAMLET010000341.1 GCA_946479125.1 uncultured Flavobacteriales bacterium | reverse complement strand
GTGATGTGTTGAAAGGTTTATCTGGTAAGAAAATCAACGACCAAATTTCGTACACCGTTACACTGGCAAAAGAAGGTTACTTATCGAAGACAGTTGTGTTTAATGCCAAGATCATTAAACCGGGAGTTATCGAAGTTCAGAATGCGCTTGACTTAACAATGACGAAATTGGAAGTTGGTGGCGACTTAGCAAAATTGATCGATATCAAACCTATTTATTTCGACTTGAGTAAATACAATATTCGTCCTGATGCCGCTAAGGAGTTGGATAAGATTGTGAAAATCATGAACGAATATCCAACAATGCAAGTTGAATTGGGTTCTCATACCGATTGTCGTGGTTCAATTACTTCAAATGAGAAATTATCAGACAATAGAGCGAAAGCCTCGGCTGAGTACGTGAGATCAAGAATTACCAATCCGCAACGAATTTATGGTAAAGGATATGGAGAATCAAAATTGAAAAATGGATGTGGTTGTGAAGGTCCTGTGAAGTCTACTTGTAGTGAAGCAGAACACCAGGAAAACCGCCGTACAGAGTTTATAATTACCTCTATGTAACAATGTGAAGTGATAGTGGTAGCGTGAGAAATGGATCCTTAGGGATCCATTTTTTTTGTACCTGCTTTTTGAGGGCTATAAACACCCACTGATTGATGCATCTTATCGTATTGGACGACAATGTCTTGTAATTGTCTCGATGTTAATATGGGTGTTAAAAAGTATGATATTTAACTTTATGTTAAATAAAATAACAAATAAAAAGGGTTCTTAACTGTACATTAACTCTAAAGTTCAGTTGATGATTAAAAATTTTACAACTTGAAAAACGACAAAAATGACTTAGAAAAACAACACAATAATACAAATTCAAAAAATGAGATACAGTTGATATTGCTGAATTTCAGTTCAAAAACAAACAAGTATAAATAATCAATTACAGATAAATTAAAAACGGTTACATCGAAAAAAAAATGCTAGTTGCATTTGATTTTTGTTAAAAAAACTTGCATTATTAAATTTTAGTTGTAAAATTGAAACAACGATCACTATTCGTCGGCTGAAATTTTCAGCTATCCCCTAAAAGGCAAAAATGCCGAAAGTTCAACGATGTATAGCGATGTAACCATTATTCGCTATTGTATGAAAAACCACTATTTTACTAGACGAGTTGCGTTTCTCTGTCTTCTCATGACAGCGATAGTCAACAGTAACATCGGATACGGTCAGTGTCCGGGAACGAACACAGGCTATGTCAATCCCCAGGCAGCCATTAACAATTCCAGCGTTGGGGTCGAAGATTGGAACAATCCACAAAATGGACTTACCGATAACAATAGTTATACAACTATTGCCAATGCGGCATTGCTTATAGGTGGAACGGTAAGACAATCACACTATTTGGTTGTAAGGAATCTGAATCTCAATGTTCCGCTTAACGCCCAAATTTGTGGTGTTCAGGTAGAGGTGAGAAAAGCTTCGTCTGATAACACTGGATCAAACTGGACACGTGATTTGGATATCCGTATTTTGAAGAACAATCAAATTACGGGAACAAATCATGCAAACACTGGTGTGAATTGGCCAACAACTGAAACAGCATTTACCTATGGGACAAATGCAGATTTGTGGGGAACAACGCTCTCTGGATTTGATGTAAGTAACAACGGCTTTGGTGTTGCAATTGCATGTGAATCTAGAGCGGGAGGACTTTTACTGCCAACTGTGATTTCCTATGTAGATCAGGTTCGGGTTCGCGTTTACTATTATGTTCCAACACCAGATATCGATGGTGACGGTGTAACAGATAATGCAGACATCGATGCTGATGGAGACGGAAAACCGAACATTCAGGAAATAACCACATGTTCTACTCCTTCAATGTTCACACTTCCTGCTACTAACGATCCAACTTTGGTATTTCCAACTGCTGGCGGGGTGAGTCTAAATACGCTCACACGTAATTCAGCAGGAGCAGGAGTAAGTAGTTTTGAAATTTCAGAAACTTACCCGGCGATTTCCGGAATGGAAGTGAAAACAACACAAGACGTTGCAACTGCGATCGATCAATCCATACAAGTGATGCGCTTCAGTCAGCCCGTTCAAAACCTGAGTTTCAAACTTCAGGATATTGATATTGCGGCTGGTCAGTTTCAAGATCAGTTAATTGTGAATGCTTACGGTTATGGACAATTAATTCAACTTTCTCCTTCCGACTTTACCATTGGTTCCGGAAACTTCAACACCTACATTGGAAGCAATACGTTTAACGGATTGATAGCAATGGATGATAACGAAATGAATGGAACAATTCAGATAAATGTGCCTGGATTAGTAGATTCGGTAAGATTCATTTATAAAAACATCGATGTTGTCAATTTGGGGAATCAAGCTTACGGAATTGGTGAAGTGAAGATGTGTAATCCTTTTGCTTCTGCTTTCGATTTTGATGGCGATTCTCATGTAGATTATTTAGACAAAGACAGTGATAACGATGGAATTTTGGATAACATCGAATATCAGAATTCATTGACTTATGTTGCTCCAACTAACTCAGATTCTGATGGTGATGGATGGGACAATGCATACGATACCTCAACTGGTGGAACAGCATTCGGAACTGAAAATACGGATGGTACTGATAACCCTGATTTCCATGACTTAGATTCGGATAATGATGGCTTCACTGATCTGATCGAAGGAAACGATGCAAATCACGATTGTGTGGCTGACTTTAATCCGGTGAATATTGATACCGATGGAGATGGAGTTGATAATGCTTACGATCCGACTAACGGTGGAACAAACGCTCCGGTTCAGGACGTTGACAATAACGGAATTCCTGATTTCAGACAAAATACAGTTCCAAGTACGGCAGCTGCAGGACCAGATCAAAGCGGTTGTGCGTCGTCATATACAATGGCAGCAACAGGTCCGGTTTCGGGAATGGGATATTGGACAGTTGGTGCCGGAATGGGAACTTTTGGAAACGTAAACAGCCCTACAACTTCCGTCTCAGGTACTATAGTCGGAACAAATACTTACAATTGGACAGTTTACACTGATGGTTGTCATTCAAGTGTTGATCAGGTTTCAATAGTAACATCAACCAATCCGGTTACACCAACAGCATTCAGCAATGCGCCTTTATGTGAAGGTGCAACATTGAACCTTTCAACTTCCAATGTTTTGGGAGCAACTTATAGCTGGTCAGGACCAAACGGATTCAATTCAACATTGCAAAATCCGTCGATTCCATCTACAACAACTGCAAACTCAGGATCTTACTCAGTTCAGGTCTTTGTTGGTTCTTGTTCATCTGCTCCGGGAAGCGCAAACATTACAATTAGTCAAAGTGCTATTTCGAATGCCGGACCTGACTTGAATTCTTGTAACGGTGCTCCGGTAAGTCTTGTTGGTTCCATTTCTGGGTCAGCAACTACTTCAACCTGGACAACGAGCGGAACGGGTAACTTCAATAATGCTACTTTGCAAAATGCAACTTATACACCTTCACCAGCTGATATTCTGGCAGGAACGGTGACATTGACGTTAACAACAAATGACCCTGCGGGTGTTTGTGGTGCCGGAACAGATCAAATGACAATTGTTATTTCTGGAACTCCTAACGCCACATTCACTTATCCTCAAACAAGTTATTGTCAGTCAGATGCTGATCCGATGCCGGTTTTTGGACCGGGAGCAAGTGGTGGAACATTCAGTTCAACTGCAGGCTTATCATTGAATGCAGCCAATGGTGCAATTGATGTTTCTGCATCAACACCGGGAACTTATAGTGTAATGAATACGATTGCAGCTGCAGGTTCTTGTCCGTCAGCAAATGCAAGCTTCAACGTTACAATTGTTGCAACTCCTGCAACTCCGGTGGTGAATAGCAATTCTCCGGTTTGTGAAGGAAGTGCTTTAAATCTTTCCACTCCTGCATCTGCAACAACGTATGCATGGACTGGACCAAACAGCTTTACATCGTCGGTTCAAAATCCAACGATTGCAAGTGCGGTAGTATTGAATACAGGAACTTATTATTTAACAGTTACAACGGGCGGATGTTCTTCTGCCGTCGGTTCAGGAGCAGTTACGGTGAATACGGTTCCAGCTTCACCAATGGCGTTTTCAAATTCTCCCATTTGTGGAGGAGAAGATTTGAATTTGACTGCTCAG
>CAMLET010000340.1 GCA_946479125.1 uncultured Flavobacteriales bacterium | reverse complement strand
TGCATTGACATATACGGTTATAAGCGTAACTCCTGAGTTTGTAGTTTACGAGTGTGAATTCAACGCAACAGGATTGTCTACTGGATTCTACAACGTAAACATTACAGCTACAGATAACGGAATTCCGGTTGGAGTAACAACTAAGAGCTTTGTAGTGGAAGTTATTTACGATGAAAGTTTGGGGATGAATGTTTTGAATAAAAACGATTTCAAATTGTATCCGAATCCAACTTCAGGTAACACAACAATTCAATTGTCAAGTGAAGTTTCGAATGCTACTGTTGTAGTAAGTGATTTCTCAGGAAAAACATTGATGACAAACGAGATTGAAAACACATCAAGCTTTACAATCGGTAATTTGGCTCAAGGAGCTTATGTTGTTTCTGTTTACAGCAACGGAACAATCCTTGGAAAACAGATTCTGGTAAAAGAATAACGAACAACTAACTTTAGTGAAAGCCTCGTTGATCTGAATGGTCAGCGAGGTTTTTTTATGTCTCACCCTTTGAAGGGGAATCAAGGGGGATGGCCACCCCTGTTTATCTCCCCCGTCTGACTGCACACAGGCAGACCTCATTGGGAGAGCTTCAATCAATCATTCGCAGCAATTCCATTTTTAACTCGTTGAACTTTTTGACCCAATTGAACTTTTGTTAGGTTGAAAATATTGTTGATAACTAGTTTCAAAAGAATAATTTCCTATCTTTGCACCCCTGTTCTCACGAAGAGGCAGGATTTTTTATTAATAACAATACGTTAAATTATGAATTCTTACGAAACTGTTTTCATCTTAACTCCCGTTTTGTCTGAGGATCAGGCAAAGGAAGCAGTAAAAAAGTATGAGAGTGATTTGGCTACCATTGGTGGTAAATTAACGCACTCAGAAAGTTGGGGATTGAAGAAATTGGCTTACCCAATTCAGAAAAAATCAACAGGTTTTTATTTCTTACTTCAATTTGATGGAGAAGGATCTGTTATTGCTGACTTGGAATTAGCTATGAAGCGTGATGAGCGCGTTCTTCGCTTCTTAACGGTTAAAATGGATCAACATCATGTTGCATACGCTGAAAAGCGTCGCAAAAAAATGGGTGCGGCTCCAGTTGAAGCTTAATTATTCACATTAAAACTCATACGAAAATGTCACAAAACGATATTCGCTATTTGACTCCGATTAACATCGAGATCAAAAAAGACAAGTACTGCCGTTTCAAGAAGAGCGGAATTAAATTCATCGACTTCAAAGACGCTACATTCTTGTTGCGTTTGGTAAACGAGCAAGGTAAAATTTTACCTCGTCGTATTACCGGAACTTCTGCTAAGTACCAGAAGAGAGTTAATAAAGCTATTAAACGTGCACGTCACCTGGCAATTTTGCCTTACGTTGGCGACATGTTGAAATAGTAGTTGTTGAACTTATTCAAACGAAATTGAATCATGGAAGTAATTCTTAAAAAGAACATTGATAAATTAGGTTACAAGGACGAGTTGGTTTCTGTGAAACCAGGTTACGGACGTAACTTTTTGATCCCTCAAGGATATGCTGTATTGGCTACTCCTTCTGCTAAAAAAGCACACGAGGAAACATTAAAGCAACGCTCTCACAAAGAGACTAAGATTGTTGCTGAAGCAGAAGCATTGGCTGCTAAATTGACGGAAGTAAAAGTTTCTATCAGCACTAAAGTTGGTGAGAACGGAAAAATCTTCGGATCAGTGAACACAGTTCAATTGTCTGAGGCTTTGAAAGCTGCTGGTTACGATATCGATCGTAAGTCTTTGAAAATTAAAGACGAGCCAATCAAAGAAGTTGGATCTTACGAAGCTGAAGTTAATCTTCACAAAGGTGTTAAGCCAACAATTACATTTGACGTAGTAGGAGAATAATCCGAAACCAAATAATTTAGAAATCCCGATTCAGCAATGAGTCGGGATTTTTTTGTTTTGGTACAGTACATTGGCACTATTGTTGACTACATATCGAAAACCAACGTCATGAAATATCTTGTACTACTTATTCCAATCTTACTTATTTCTTGTAAAAAGGATTCGGCAGCTGTTGATCAGGATCAGATTTATCAATCTTACGAAATGAGCTATAACGAAGCGACTAATCAGACGACTTTTACAGCTAATTTCCATTTAAAAGCTGATGGCGGTAAACGATTGAAATTAACTGGTGGCAGCATCGTTACTGTAAACGGCACAACCATGACTCGAAACGGAAGTACTTACTCCCGGTCATTCAATGGTTATTTGGAGTCTGGTTCATTTGTTTTTACCGACGCGAAAGGAAAGGATTATACCAATTCTATTCAATACGAAAACTATGTCCAAAATGCCTTGTCTAATTCCGTTTCAAACGATTTGGACTGTTATTGGCAATTTGTTGGTGCGCAAGTAAACAGTGGTGAAACTATTTCTGTTTCCATTCGCAATCAGGATACCGGAGGTGGAACAGCAACAGGTTCTACAATGCAAAATGGTGCTTATTATGTTCGCATCACAGCAAGTCAAATGAATCAACTAGCAACTGGCTGGGCAAATGCAACAACTACTCGTTCATCCATTTCCAATTCCGGAAATTGGACCAAAGCTGGTGGCAGTAAAAAATCAGAATACATCTCATCTTCCAGTTCCGTTTTAGTCAACTAACTTTTCACAAATAATAAAGTGTTTCCTGATTTGTTTATCTATCTTTCGACAAATAAACGATTATGGCTATTCAAATTGGCGACCGCTGTCCTTCATTTTCATTACAAGATCAAAATGGACAATTGATTTCTATCGACTCACTGATCGGAACAAAAATTTTGGTCATTTACTTTTACCCGAAAGATTATTCTGGTGGTTGTACAGCTGAGGCTTGTTCATTCAGAGATTCATACGAAGAATTCAAAGATGCAGGTTGTGAAGTGATAGGAATTTCAAGTGATTCGGTTGAAAGTCATAAAGGTTTTGCTGAGAAAAATAGACTCACATTTACACTTCTTGCCGACGTTAAAAAGGAAGCCAGAAATCTCTTTGGCGTTCCACGTGCCGCTCTTGGATTGATTGCTGGTCGGGTAACCTACATTGTCGACTTAAAAGGAATTGTTCGCGATGTACATAATTCATTGGTGAATACGGATTCTCATATCGACGGAGCATTGAAAAAAATTAGAGAAATCAAGGAAGAAAATTAAAGCAACAAAATGGACTTAGTGTAATCGTCTTTTGTCGATTAATTCTGTTGTTCATCTATTGAAGGTTGTAACTCCTCCATTGAAGCTTGAACTTTGTCGGATAGTAACATTTAATCCTATTCGATATGAAATTCATTCTTTTTATAATGCTTTCAGCAACTTCTTTTTTGGCTTGTAAGAAAGATGAAAAGAAACCTGATGGCTCAACTCCCGTAACGCAAGAAGGTCATGCGGAGATTACCCTGAATCTGACAAATGGTGAAGTCTTTCAATTGTCGGGACCATGTGGCTGGGCAACGGCATCGGGTACACATTACATTGGCGCGAATCACTCAACGAATAGTCTAAGAGTCTTTGAAACGATCTTTAACTTAGAAGAATTACCAGATCAAACTACCACTTATACTTTGGTTGATAGTCAGTTTGATGAAGATCCAACTCACATTTACATGAACATTACCGAAATCATCGGTTCAACCTGGATCGAATGGACTTCTCATGATGCATCAGGACAATTAACATTGGTGGTTAACGGAAATACCGTTACGGCAGATTTAAGCGGAATTAACCTGGAAGCAGGAAGTTCAAATGCAGCCCCAATGAATGCTAATGGAAATTTGAGCGGAACCCTTACCCTTTATAAATAGCAAACCGTTCTTGATTTGGAGGTTTAGGTAAATCAGGACAGAAAAAAAGGGACGTGCTATCACGTCCCTTTTCTCATTCTATAAGTATTCTTTACTTCTTCAGTTCATCTCCACCTTGAGTCGGCTTCGGTTTGTCTGCTTTAACCGGTTTCTGAGTTTCCTGAGCAGTCAATTTCTTTTCAGGATCCATCATTTCCATCAGTTTCAAGCCAAGTAAGCCGTCCATTGCTGAACCTTGCTGACCATTTCCACCAATCAAGACATCCGGAATCAATTTCACGTTTCCTTTCGACAACTCTTCAGTAATCTTGTAACGAGTAAAGTTTTCGCCTCCAAGCGCGGTAACCGCAAGTTCGTAAGCTTCCGCA
>CAMLET010000339.1 GCA_946479125.1 uncultured Flavobacteriales bacterium | reverse complement strand
TGGAAGTGTGTAGTATTCACGAGCTACGCTTTCCTTACTCTGATCGCCTTCTGCAATGGAAAGCATCACATTTACCTTCGTATTCAAAAGTACACTGTTTCGTTGATTCACCATTTTGAACATTACAGCGGTTGAATCTTCATAAGGCGTAATAATTACGTTATGCGAGAATGCGATTTTTGTGGAAGGTCGCGAGAATCTTCCATAGATCAAACCGGTTGCTATGGCAAATGCGATCAATCCAACAAAAGCTTCCATTGATGCGATGAACGAGATCAGGTTTCCTTTTGGTGCAATTGCTCCGTAACCAACAGTTGTAAATGTTTGAGCGCTGAAGTAAAAAGATGCAAGGAAAGAATGTTGTGCAGGATGAACTCCTTGTAAGCTTTCAGTTCCTATCCAACAGTAAATCCCAGCGAAAAATAGGTTGGCAACAATGAATGCACCAACAAGAAATAATGCAAATTTCCATGCATGCAAATCGACAAGGAACTTATAGAAGTCCTTCAATCGACGAACGGTTCCAATACGCTTGATATTGAAAGTTCCATCTTCCCTCAACATCCGTTTTACCGATTTCTGGTAGGTTTTACCTAATCCCGGATCCTGAGCTTCCTGTATTTTTCTTAAACGTTCTCTTGCCATTTGAATATGAAGGTAATAAACTTCTCGTTATCTCGGCTACGCTCGATAACCTGAGATTAAAATTGCTGTAATCACCCAAATTTTAAGGTCATCGAGCGGAGTCGAAGTGCAAAAAAAAATCCCGACCTGCAGAGCAAATCGGGATTCTAGTAATATAAGTAAGCGGATTATGCTGTAACTCCTAATACTTCAGCCATTTTAGCTCCGATGTGTGCTGGTGAATCTACAACGTGGATTCCACACTCACGCATAATGCGTTTCTTCGCTTCTGCTGTATCATCATCTCCACCAACAATTGCACCTGCGTGACCCATTGTTCTTCCTTTTGGAGCAGTTTCACCTGCGATGAATCCAACAACTGGCTTCGTTCCGTTTTCTTTGATCCAACGAGCAGCGATTGCTTCTAAGCTACCACCAATCTCACCGATCATAACGATTCCTTCTGTTTCAGGATCATTCATCAACAATTCGACCGCTTCTTTTGTTGTAGTTCCAATAATTGGATCTCCACCAATTCCGATTGCAGTTGTAATTCCTAATCCTGCTTTTGCAACCTGATCAGCTGCTTCATATGTTAACGTTCCTGATTTAGAAACGATACCAATTTTACCTTTTTTGAAAACGAATCCTGGCATAATTCCAACTTTCGCTTCACCTGCAGTAATAACACCCGGACAGTTAGGACCGATCAAACGAGCTCCTGAACCTTTCAAGTATTCTTTTGCTTTTACCATGTCGTTCACCGGAATACCCTCAGTAATACAAACAATTACTTTGATACCACCTGCAGCAGCTTCCATAATTGCGTCAGCAGCAAATGCTGGTGGAACGAAAATGATAGAAACATCAGCTCCAGTTTTTGCAACTGCGTCAGCAACTGTGTTAAATACCGGACGATCCAAGTGTGAGCTTCCTCCTTTTCCAGGAGTTACACCACCAACTACGTTTGTTCCGTAGTCAATCATTTGTCCTGCGTGGAAGGTTCCTTCACTACCTGTGAATCCTTGTACAATTACTTTTGAGTCTTTATTAACTAGAACGCTCATATACGAGATGTTTTTTTCAAAATTTACGAATCCAAAAGTAGCAGTTTCATTTCGTTTTACCAATGGTTTTGAAGAAATAAAATTCGGTTTTTTTTATTCCCACTTTATAAGGGAAATTAGGAACCCCAAATAATAATTAAATGCACTTTGCGTTCTAGCTTCAAATCGAATTTTTAATGAGAAAACTGCTGCTTGTCTTTATCCTCCTGATCAATTTCATAACCTATGCTCAGCAAAATGAATTTGGTTTCCATTTCGGATTTGGTGGTTTTAGTGCTGTTCAAATGAATAATGGAACATCTGTTAAGAAAGCATCCTTTTTCCCTAACTCGGATTCATTGATGCAGCTCAACTACTCACAATGGGGAACTGTAAGTAATTTTCCAATTGAATTGAATTATTCTCGTTGGAGTCCTTCAATGGCGCATCCTTTGATTGATCATGGAATTTCTATGTCGTTTGGTTTTGGTGGGAGGGTAGTTAATTCCGAAGAATGGCAGGCTGTTGATACCGTTACTTATGATACATTGGTTCTTCAGAGTTCAGGAGAAAAATTCCCTGTAGATTCATTCATTACGGATTACTACACCATGCGAACAGTAGGTTCTGCAATGCGTTTTACTGCAGGGTATCATTTTAAGTTCAATTGGGATAGATTGGATCTTGCGACTGGTGTCGATTTTGTTATCCAGCACTACGCAGGTAAAAAACGAGAATACACGTATCGTCAGCACGGAACAACAAATTTACCTGCAGGTTTTCAGCCAGATTCAAGTTCAGGATCGAATTCGGAATGGATCAGAACGTCTGAAAATATTGAGTTGAATAGCTTTTCTTACGGAGTTCAGTTTCCAATTGAATTGAGGTTTCACAGACGCGAAGGTAAGGAACCAAGGTTCTGGTTTTGGTCTGCCCAATACATGGGGAAATTTGCGCTTCGGGTAACACCAGCGGTTCATTATTTAAATTTCAACGGAATCAATAAGTATTATGGAACGTGTGCATTAGGGTTCAAGTGGTACTACGATTTTTAGAAACATTCATTTTTCAATGTTTTAGATATCTGAAGAAAACAGTATGACCAACTCTAAATTAATCCCTTTCTTACGGGGCATTTTTTGCTTATTAACTTCATTTTCGACTCAACTTTTCGGGCAAGATTCACTTCCTGAACCAATGGAATTTCGCAATGAAATAGGAATGAGAGCTGGATTGGGTGAATGGTTAATTCCAAAGGACATTACGATTCATGAATCTGAATTCCCTGCTTTTTTTCCAAATAAAGAAGAGCTTGGAGCAATGACTCACCAAAGTAATTCGTACATATCTGTTGCGAGTTCTCAATTCTATTATACACGTTGGTCAAAGAATCGAGGAAGGAATAATATGGCAAAGAATGGATTGGGTTTTATTTTGGGAACGAATGAAGGTTACAAATTCAATGAATATTGGACGAATCAAACCCGAAAGACCTTCGATTCCGTAACCGCACAAAATTCAGGAACTACTTATCCTGTCGATTCTGTAAACCACAACTTTTATGACAAGGTAACTACAATGAATTTTATGCAATTAGGGATTGCCGGATATAGAAGTTCTCAAATGGGAGAGCATTTATGTCTACAACTTGGATTGAAAGCAATGGGAAATATAAACGTGAAAGAAAGAAGCTCTTTTAAATATTCCAGAGTTACAACTATTGAGACATACAATCAGCACTATTCGGCTTCCAGAGACTCGGCAATAGTAGTAGAAGAAACGAAATACCGAACAAGAAGTAAGTTATTTGCAGTTGATGTTTCACTTCCGATATCACTAAACCATTCCATCAATCTTGTATTCAATAAAAGAAATTCAGAAGAGGAAACAATGTTGATCGTTCCATTTCACTTTGGCTTGGAACCTGTTTTCAATTTTACTTTTTTGAACAATACCTTTTATACGAAGATGGATATTTGTTATTTCTTTGGAGTCAGTGCGAGGTTTTAGTGACCGATTATTCAATAAATTAATGTGCTCGATTAAAAAACATCAACCAGTTCAAGTTCGAACACAAGAACTGAGTTTGCCGGAATCTTATCTAATTCATCATCGCCATAACCCAAATGTGGAGGAATGATCAAACGAAATTTCGCTCCGGCTGTTTGATCCAGTAATGCTTCCTGAAATCCTGCGATTAATCCATTTACCTGTGATTCGAATGGTTTACTTGGATCTGTATTGTCGAATACATTTCCGTTAAGTAAATTCCCTTTGTACACTAATTTCACCTGGCTGGTAAACTTCGCTTTTTCTTCTCCGGTTCCTTCTTTTATTACCGACATGTACAAACCTGAAGGAAGGCGTTTCATTTTCCAGCCTTTCTTTCTGGCGTAAGCACTAATTTGTTTGTCGAAAGTTTGTTTGTCTGCATCGGAGTAAGAACCTCCACAACTTGCTAGAATTCCGGTAAGGAACAGAATGGCGAATAATTTCATTTTAATATACTACAGGAACAATTTTGTATCCTTCTTTTTTCAATAGTTCAATAACA
>CAMLET010000338.1 GCA_946479125.1 uncultured Flavobacteriales bacterium | reverse complement strand
TCAAGAACGAATTTGCTTATAACCGGTGCAGGACGCTGGAGTTTTGCTGGTATTATGAGAACGTTTTTTCCTTTTCTGTTTCAGCCATCTTCACAAGGAGCTTTACCAACATTGTATGCAGCTACTTCTCCTGAAGCCAAAGGAGGATCATATTATGGACCAAACAAAATGGGGGAAACCAGAGGTCTTCCTACAATCGCAAAAATACCTGAGCAAGCAAAAGATTTAAGTGTTTCTTTAAAGTTATGGGAGTTATCGCAAAAGTTAGCGAAAGTTGAATTTTAGCAGATAGAAGTAAAAAATACTGTTTAAGAATTAAATTAGCTTTACGCAATGACGAATATGAAACCGCATAGAATAAAATCGATAACAGAAATATATCGTTTAATGGGGCTCGGAAAACCCCATCATCCACTTATTTGTATAGTTGATCTATCGAAACTTAGAAATGAATCTGAGGTAAGTGCGGTAATATTTGATCTATATGTGGTATCGTTAAAAAGAGGTTGCGATAAACTGCATTACGGACAACAGAAATATGATTTTGATGAAGGTTTAATGGCGTTTTTATCTCCAGGGCAAATTTTGCGAGGTGAAGAAAAAGGTGTCCCTGCAAACCTGGAAGGTTGGATGCTATTTATACATCCTGATTTTCTGTGGGGAACTTCCTTGGCTAATAAAATAAAGAAATACGAGTTCTTTGATTATTCTGTAAATGAAGCCCTCTTTCTGTCTGAAAAAGAGGAAACAATAGTTAACGACATAGCCAAAAACATTCAAAACGAATACCATTCAAACATTGATAAATTCAGTCAGGACATTATCATTTCGCATTTGGAAACGTTGTTGAACTATTCAGAGCGGTTTTATCAGCGACAATTCATTACGCGTAAAATAACCAATCATCAAATTCTCGACCGCCTGGAAAATCTGCTTTCAGACTATTTTAATGGCGATGATTTGGTAACGAAGGGTTTGCCAACAGTTCAGTACGTTTCAGACAATTTAAACGTATCACCAACTTACCTGCGCAGTTTACTTAAAACATTGACGGGAAAAAGCACACAACAGCATATCCACGAAAAGCTAATTGAAAAAGCCAAGGAAAAATTATCTACAACCGATTTGTCGGTAAGTGAAATTGCTTATGAATTGGGTTTTGAGCATTTGCAATCTTTCAGCAAATTATTCAAAACAAAAACGAAACAAAGTCCAATGGAATTTAGGTTGTCGTTTAATTGATTTTGAAAACTAATTTACTTTTTCTGTCCTGCTCAGTGGAGGATTTGTAATCCTGGGCACTACTAATTATCTTCGTCAATACACATTCTAGAGGCAAGTCCTCCGCCTTAAACTTTAAACTTGACAACTTGGAAACACAACCCGAAAACAACACATGTTATTACCTCTTATTGAATCCCGACGGTGCTTCAATGGATTTTATGTTGAGTCAAAAAGCTAGGGCAGCTTCCGCAGGAATTCCTGAAAAGTACACGCAAACGTCTAAACCGCACATTACACTGGTTTCATGGGAAGATAAACCAGAAGCCGACGAATGGATGGTGAGCGGAATTTCGGCGGTTGTTGAACGTTATTCATCGTTTCATCTGCATGTTGGGAAGGCAAGTGTTGTAGGTCCGCAATGGGGAAAGCATCTGATTGTGGAAGTTGGTGTTTCAAATGCTTTGGCAGACTTTATGGCTGATTTGAAAAAAGAGCTGAAAGGTCGAAAGGGAAAACTGCATCTGACTTTGGCTTATAAAGTCCCTGGAGATAAAATTCCAGAATCTCTTGTTCCGGAGAATTTTGATGTCGATTCCGAATTGGTTTTCGATAGTTTCACTTTGTTGAAGTATACAGCGCAACGGAAGTACGTGGATTTGGGAAACTTTGGCCTGTCAAACGAAGAATAGTATTTTGTGAGGTCTAAAGGCTATGCTTTACTCTGTGTCTGACTTCTTCAAATTGCTAAAAACCAATTCATTTAGAAAGGCTATAATTTCACTTTCCTCTTTTGTATCGCCAAAATCGGTCAACGAGGGTAAATGATTCATGAAAAAGTTCTGGAAATGTGCCATTTCAATAATGGTTGATGCCAGTGATTTCGGGTATTTGTATCTCGGATTGCACTCTGAAATAATGTTTCCAACAACTGCACAAAGATCTTTATAAGGTTTAAAAAATTGTTGCTTATTATCTTCTCCAACTTGTTTGGTAAGGTATGCTTTCGATCCTTCAGAAATAATAATTTGATGTAACAAACTTTCATTGATGTGCGTTGTTTCTTCGTCATCTTCAACAGCCGTTGCCAACAGGTTAATGATTCGTTTGAGTTTAATGGATGGATCGGAAATATTGTTCGTGTGAAAGCTAATTTGAAATTCGAGCCAACCCCAGTACCAAGCGGTTAAGTACACAAGTAACTTGTGTTTGTTCTCAAAATATCGGTAGATGCCCGCTTCTGTTGTGCCAATTTTAGCTGCCAGTTTCTTGAAGGTAAACGCTTCAAAACCTGTCTCATAAATGAGTTCAACACTATGTTTTAAGATGTTCTTTCCTAACTCTGAACTTTCCGGATTTCGAACGAACAAAGCCTCATTCATTTTGATTTGCAACTGTAGCTTCATTTGAATATAGTTTACTTTCTTTAAACGAAGTAACAAAGCTAATGAAAATATTTATACTTTTTTATGTGATAGTATTGCTATCAAATAGAAAACTAATCCTATCTTTGGCCGAACTTAAACATGTCGTTATGTTGCTTAAAAAACGAATTCCGGCTTCCTATATCCTGAACAAGGTGAAATACGATTTGGTTTATGTGCTGATTGTATCCTTAACGGTTCTTTTTATTACCGAGAAGTATAAAAAGCTGCTCCCCGAAATGCCTTTGACAATTCCTACATTCATCGGTACAGCCATTTCAATTCTTCTTTCGTTTAAGTTAAGTCAATCTTACGACAGGTGGTGGGAAGCGCGTAAAGTTTGGGGAGCCATTGTAAACGATTCACGCAGTTTTGTCGTTCAGTTGCAAACATTGACCTCCAGCGGTAACGATTCAATCATTAAGCAAATGGCATTTCGACAAATTGCCTGGTGCTACTGTTTGGGGCAATCACTCAGAGGATTAAATCCAATTCAAAACTTAGAGCAATTTCTTTCTCCTGAAGACCTGAAAGAACTAGAGC
Source organism: uncultured Flavobacteriales bacterium (assembly GCA_946479125.1). The sequence goes on along the minus strand of CAMLET010000338.1, from coordinate 1,040 downwards.
AACATCAGAATAAACCCCTGGCATTGATTCAGTTGAATGCGAAGCATCTGAAAATGCTAAAAGAAACCAATCAAATAGATGTTTTTGCGCAGGTACAGCTCGACAACACCTTGGTTCGCTTGTGTGATTCTCAAGGGAAATCGGAACGTATAAAGTCTACTGTTTTTCCCGTGACTTACAGTTTATTTCTCCATGCAATCATTTACCTGTTTGTCATTACGCTTTCCATTTCGTTAAAAGATATTGGAGGAGCCTTTGAGATTCCCTTGCTGATGCTTATTTCTGCTGCATTCTTGTTATTGGAAAAATCAGCAACACACATGCAGGATCCATTTGAAAACAGACCAACCGACACCGCTGTGACTACTATCGCAAGAACCATTGAAATAAATATCAAACAACTTTTGAAGGAAACGGATGTTCCACAGCCATTTCAAACAGGAAAATTTTATTCACTATAAATACTAAAATCAAACAAAATGAAAACGTTAACAAAGGAAATGCAAGCAGCCATTACACCATCAATGGCTCTAGAACTTTTAAAAGAAGGGAACAAAAGATTTGTGAGTAACCTGAAAGTGAACCGTAATTTGTTGCAACAAGCCAATGAAACTTCCGATGGACAACATCCATTCGCAGTAATTCTAAGCTGTATTGATAGCAGAACCTCGGCTGAATTGATTTTTGATCAGGGTCTGGGTGATGTCTTCAGTGTGCGCATTGCAGGGAACATTATCAACGAAGATATTTTGGGAAGTATGGAATTTGGCTGTAAAGTAGCCGGATCAAAAATAATTGTAGTTCTCGGGCATACAAAATGTGGAGCCGTAAAAGGTGCTTGTGATCATGTTGAAATGGGGAATTTGACTGCATTGCTAACAAAAATAAGACCTGCGGTTGACGATGAAACGACTACAAAAGAAAACCGAAATTCAGGTAATCCGGAATTCGTAGAGAACGTTGCTACAATCAATGTAAAGCGCACGGTTAAGTCAATTATGGAGCGCAGTCCAATCCTGAAAGAAATGATTGAAAGCGGA
>CAMLET010000337.1 GCA_946479125.1 uncultured Flavobacteriales bacterium | reverse complement strand
GTGCAGGTTGAGGATAATAAATCATTGACGGAATTCCCTTTTCAGCAAGGTAGTTTTTCAAATCATCTCTATTTATTCCATCCAGCTGAACAGTATATTGGTGAAAAACATGCGTTCCACCTTTCACACGAACAGGAGTTTTAATGGCATTACAACCCGCGAAAGCGTTATCGTAATAATCCGCTACTTTTTGACGGGCAGCAACGTACTTATCCAAGCGCGGCAATTTCACATTTAGAATAGCAGCTTGCATTGCATCTAAACGCGAATTACATCCTACAATTTCGTGGTGATATTTCTTTTTTTGACCGTGATTAGCGATCATTCTTAATTTCTCAGCTAAAGAATCGTCGTTTGTACACATTGCTCCACCATCTCCATAGCAACCCAAATTTTTGGAAGGAAAAAATGATGTGCAACCAATATGTCCAATTGTTCCTGCTTTTTTCATTTCACCAGTCGACAATTGATAATCAGCACCAATTGCCTGAGCATTATCTTCAATTACGAAAAGATTGTTCTTTTCAGCAATCGTCATAATCTCGTTCATGTTCGATACTTGTCCGTACAAATGAACGGGAACAATCGCTTTTGTTTTAGGAGTAATTGCTTTTTCAATTTCTGCAGGATCAACGCAGTAACTCACCGGATCTACATCCACAAAAACAGGAGTTAAATTCAAGAGTGCAATTACTTCTGTTGTTGCAATATATGTAAACGAAGGAATGATAATTTCATCACCCGGTTTTGCATCAATCGCCATCAAAGCAATCTGCAGTGCATCTGTTCCATTGGCACATGGAATAACGTGTTTAACGCCTAGATAAGTCTCTAAACCTTTCTGAAAACGCTGAACAACCGGACCACCAATGAATATTGCTGATTCCAAAACCTCATCAATCGCTTCTTTAATTTCACCTTTTATGGCTTCATACTGAGCGCCAAGGTCAACCATTTCAATTTTCTTCATCGTTCTCGATTCGTGCATTTGCTTGAAAATAGGATGCTAATTTAAGGATAAATAGACTAGAGACGCTAGACAAAAGACAAAAGACATTTCTTGAAATAATTGTCTTGAGTCCTGTGTCTTTTAGTCTGGAGTCTAATAAAGCGCCATTGCGTTCATCACTTTTTCAATTCTATCTAACGTTGCTTCGTTAGAACAATTGTAATTGTTAATGATTATTGCAAATGCAATACGCTTTCCTGATTTGGTTTCAACATAACCCGCATACGATTTGATACGCTTCATTGTCCCTGATTTGGCATGAACTCGCTTTTCTCCAGCCTGATTTTCACAAACATCTGAAAGTGTTCCTGAAACACCAGCAACTGGTAAAGTAGCATAAAAATGCTCGAATTCTTTTCCGGTGGTCATGAACTTCAACATCTGACAAAAATGATTCGCTGAAATGGCATTTGCGCGCGATAATCCGCTTCCATCTTTCAAGTACAATCCAGAAGTACTGATTTTCGAACTCCAAAAATCCATTTCCTTAGAAAGTGAATTCTCAATACTTCCGTCACCTTCAGTTCCATACCCAACCCAGCATAAAATTTCTTCCGCAAACGTATTTACTGATTTCATATTGGTCCACCAGGCAACAGAATTCAAGGTTTTTCCTGTATGCGTATGTAAAAGTGTTTTGGTCGAATATCTGTTATGCGCAGCCATTGGTGACATTCTTCGAACTGTAGAACAAGAATCAGAAACCTTGATTCCTTTTTCTTTCAATACACGAGAAAATTCTTGTGCAAATGTCATTTCGGGATCAGGCAAACTTCCTTTTACCATAAACTTACTACTGCCACATTCGAGTGTTCCTGAACCAAATCGATCCAGAGAATACGGCGCACCATAGATATACGAATTATCTCCGTTTCCTCCTGAGGCAATATAATTATGGAATGTCATTCCAGGTACAACGGGAAAAGTGCGTAGAAAAGATGTCGCTGCTCCAGCAGTTTTACTTGTCGAAAAATAATAACGCAGCATGTTATCGTAAATGGGTAACCCACTTGCAGCAGCGCCGTAATAATTTCCCATGTCACCCCAAGCCCAGCCGTCAGGAGCACCTTCATAACCGAACTCAGATCCATCTGCGATAATCGCTCCTTTAATTTGTTTAATTCCTTTCTTTTTCAGCGTATCACACCAGGCACGAAGAAATGCATCTTCAATTCCATCACCATTGTAATAACGAGAACCGAGCGCAATATCACCACCACCTCGAACCCATAAATTTCCATCCAGAATACTGTCTTTAACAATTCCATCAATGTAAATTCGAGTTGTGGGCGCGTAATCTTTTCCCAAAAGCTGGTATGCGGTTGCAGTTGACCACAATTTTGTTGTTGAAGCAGGCGACAAAGACAAATTTGGATTTTTGCTTGCGAGTGTTTGTCCGGTAGAGCAATCTACAGCCATAAAGGATATAGAAGCATTACTAAAATTAGGATCTGACGCAAATACGTCTATTGCAGTTTGAATTGTATTTTGTGCGAAAACAGTGCTTCCCAAAAGGAGAGCGAAAAGAGATAAAAAACGCATTCTAAGCTTCATTTTATAAAATTGCCAATTTAAATCTGGCGCTTGTTTCTTCATTTCAAAACTTTTAAACATCAGAGCGTTACAAATAGCAAGATTTTCAATGCTGTCATCACCTGATGTTTCTTACTTTTACGTTACTAGAACTAGAAGACAAATCTCATGCCTAAAGTATTGCGCATTATTAATCGTTTCAACATTGGTGGACCAACCTATAATGCTACGTTTTTGACGCGTTTTTTAGACGATGAATTTGAAACTTTACTAGTAGGCGGGCTTCCTGAACCAGATGAGCGCGACTCTTTACATATTCTTGAGCAGTATGATGTAAAACCATTGCTGATTCCTGAAATGCAGCGACTTCCAAATTGGAAATCCGATAAAGCAGCTTACAAACGGATCAAAGAAATTATTGAAGAATTTAAGCCCGATATTGTTCATACTCATGCTGCAAAAGCTGGAGCATTAGGTAGAAGAGCCGCAAAAGCTGCAGGCGTAAAAGTGATCGTGCATACGTTTCACGGTCATGTTTTTCACTCTTATTTCGGTTCAATAAAAACCAAATTATTCCAGTTTATTGAACGCAGACTAGCGAAATATTCTACTGGGATTATCGCTATTTCTGAACTGCAGAAAAAAGAGCTTAGTGAAACTTATAAAATTTGTTCTGCTGATAAAATAAATGTCATTCCATTGGGGTTCGATTTGGAACCTTTTCAGCGAAAACGCATTTCAGAACGCGATAGAATTCGTGAAAAATACAATCTTCAGGAAAATGAAGTAGCTGTTGCAATTGTTGGACGATTGGCTCCAATTAAAAACCACAACCTGTTTCTAGACGTAGTTGAAGTCTTAGCAAAGAAAGGAGTTTCAGCACGCTATTTTATTGTTGGTGACGGAAGTGAAAGAGAAGGAATTGAATCTCGTGTAAACGAACTGCAATCCAAATTGAACATCAGTATTGAAATGACGAGTTGGATTACGGACATTGCAGAATTTAATGCCGGAATGGACGTTATCTGTCTAACATCGAACAATGAAGGAACTCCGGTTAGTTTAATTGAAGCGCAGGCGTCCTCAATTCCAATTATCAGCACAGATGTTGGAGGAGTTAGAGATATTGTTCTGGATGGCGAAACAGGATACGTTGTAGAAAAAAATAATGCTCTGAAATTCGCGGAAAAGCTAGAGATTTTGATCTCACAGAAAGAAATTCGCGAAAAAATGTCACAAAATGGTTGGATTCACGTAAGAGATAAATTCCATTATAATAGATTGACCAGTGATATGAAAAACTATTACTTGTTGTTATTGAATAAAAAACGCTAAATGACGAAACTTAAGCAGTTAAGATTCTTTTTAATACTTGGAGCACTAAGCATGTTCATTGGTTCTTGTAATATCAATAAGAATTTGATGTTCAAAACGCCAAAAGATGCTACTGTAAAGAAAGATAGTATTCCATTACAGCCGTCATATGAATACACTGTTTCTAAAGACGATAAATTCAGTTTTCAGCTCTACACCAATAACGGTGAGAAAATAGTTGACAACATGACTGGAATTGAGTCAGATGCAGTAACGAAATCTCCCATTGAATATTTAGTAAGGAGTAATGGAAGTGCCGATCTACCTATTTTGGGTTCTCTTCCGGTTGCTGGTTTTACGGTTAAACAATTGGAAGACACACTT
>CAMLET010000336.1 GCA_946479125.1 uncultured Flavobacteriales bacterium | reverse complement strand
TAGAAATAAAATACTATCTTTCCGCGGAAACACTGTTAGACTATGAAAAAAGCATTAATCATTGATGATGAGCAACGTACACGCGAACTGATTGCTAAGATGATCGAATCATTTGATCTTGGAATTGAAGCTATTCCAGGAGGTGAAAATGTGAAATCCGGATTAGAGGCAATTGCCGCGATACAACCAGATCTAGTGTTTTTAGATATTCAAATGCCTGATGGAACCGGATTCGATTTATTGAAAGCCGTTCCGAATAAAAACTTTGAAGTTATTTTCATTACAGCCCATGAGGAGTTTGCGATCAAAGCAATCAAATTCTCTGCTTTGGATTATATCTTAAAGCCGGTTGATCCGGAAGAACTTCGTTCAGCTGTTGAACGTGCGTTACAGGCAATGACTGAAGAAGCGAGCGAGCCGCAGTTTGAAGCGCTTCAAAACAATATTCAACCGAATCAAAAACGAAGATTGGTTTTGAAAACTCAGGAAAGCGTGCATGTTGTTGATTTGGATCAGATCATTCGTTGTGAGGCAGACCGTAATTATACCAGCTTCTTTTTGAAAGAAGGAAGAAAGATCTTGGTTTCGCGCACATTGAAAGATTACGAAACATTACTTACCGGACATAATTTCCTGCGCGTACAACAATCGCACTTAATTAACTTGAATTATGTAGACAGATATGACAAGGGAAATGGCGGTGCCGTTGTGATGAAGGATGGTAGTGAGGTGCCATTATCACCAGCAAAACGCGATATTTTCTTCCAAATTTTAGAAAACTTATAGGCTAAGTTCAGCCATTCGTCGAAAATATTCATTCTAATCCTTTAAATATTCATTCGACCAAAAGCTATTGCATGTCAATGCTATCTTAGTAGAGGAAATAAGGAGATGATTCAGGTTGTTTTCTAATGTTAGATAACTCAAAAACGGAAACACTGCAATTGGAGAGGCAGTTTTTTCATTTTCTAGTTTTATTGAAGAGTATATAGTTCTATCTCCGTTGGAGGCTTATCTTAATAAAACGTTAGAAACAACCTGATTTCATTTAATTAATTTGGCAATCTACTCACACGATATAAGCAAACTAAAACACTACTAAACAAAAGTCCTTAGAATTCTAAGGACTTTTTTGTTTTTATCTTTCAACATACCCTGGTTTATATTTAATTCAAGATAATTTGTCGAAAACATAAATCCAGTTTATTCATTTCGTTTAAATTTGCTCGAAAATGATGTTATGAGTGATCCGGACTACATAGAAATTGAGAAAGAAAGTGTTTCTACACTGCATTTCCCACATGATGAAGTCAATTTATCCGAATCAGAATTAAAGGAACGCAACAACGCTGTACAGCGCGCAATTACGCTTGGAAATCTTGAGCACCAGAAGGTAAAAATCTACTTTTTGGATGACCAAGGAAAGAAAATGGTACACACAACTATTTGGGCAGTTACTGATTCTGCAATAGTTTTAAAACAAAATGTTATTTTGCCGATTAATCGGATCAAAAAACTTGAAATATAAGAGCATGTCAAAGAAAAAAACAATCATCAGTTACGAGAAGCTGACAATAGATCAGAAGAAGGCACTATTGCTTGCTTTTCCAGAAGGATTTGCCGGAGAAACAACCAAGATGACAAATCCTATTAGTGGTGAAGTTTTCGATTCCCTGCTTTGGGAAACTGAAGAAATCATCTACTTAGTTAAACTTCCTAAGTTGAAATTGAAATCGCCAACAGTTGATGACGACGATGACGATGACGATATCGAAGAAGATATGGACAAATTCGACGGTGCTGATGACGATGACAGCACATCCGACGATGATGACGATGATGATAGCTACGACAAAGCCGATGAAGATGACGCTGGCGACGATGACGAAGAGTAATTCTTAAACATATATGAACGCCATTTTTTTAGTCAGATGATTAGAGAAATGGCGTTTTTTTATTCCTCCTATTTTGAATACCGAAACTCCAGAAAACAATAGTTCGACTCCAACGAATACAAAGAAGAAGTGGCTCAAACGACTTGGAGTTGCCGGTTTTATCTTTTTCCTTGCAAAAGGAATTGCCTGGATTGTGGTGGCTGCTTTGGCATGGAAAGGATGCCGCTAAAATATGTTTACCTTTTCTTGCGTTTAACATTCATAGAAAAGCCAAACATGTTGGGTCAACTCCGTCTTTTACTTCTACTACTTCTAATCCCCTATTTCGGTTCAGGTCAAGACGTAACTTCCATCCATTTCAAAACAGGAAGTCATAAGATCTCAGCTTACTCACGTGAGGTAATCAAAGCAAAAATGGCTTCCTTGGATTACAATACTATTTCACATATCGCTTTCATCGGCTATTCAGACAGTTCAGGGAATATGCAATCCAATCAGCGTCTATCCGAGCGTAGAGCAAAAACCGTTGCTAAGGAATGTCAGGATCTTTTTAAGGAAGAACTTCCAATCAATATCCGTTTTGAAGGAGAAACTAAGCAAAAAGTAGATAGTTTAAGCCGACGTGTTGACATCATCATATATCATCTTGAAACGCATGAAACTCAAGATACTGTTCCGCTAACGGCAAATAACGAAAGGTGTTTTGGTACCGATGAACTTGTATATGGGTACCTTCATACCAAAGTTCAAACTAATGGTAAAAAGTCAATGGTTTATATCGAACTTTTGCCAAGCTACAATCTGGAAAGAAGAAAACACTATTACATAAAAAATCCCGGTTCTCCCAATGCTGTTGCACAACGTGTGAATTGGAAAAAGACAAAAACAGGTAAATTATGGTGGCGGGAAACACGTTTGACTGCGACTATTCCAAAAGAGAGTTTTGAGAAATTTGGGTTAGTGCTTTTCAAGGAACAACCCTGTGATGGATGCCCGGAAGCTCTTTTTAAACAGGATACCAACCTTGTTGTGTCAAATAAATATCTAACGGATTATTTTGTGACGAGCGTTACACAATTCAAAACCAAGTTTATGCGACATAATCAAGCAGAAATAAGGGTTCCAAGAGAATACATCGACAGCGCTATTGTTTACAAAGTGCGACTTTACACCAGTGCCAACGAGGAGAAGAAAATTGCAATAAACTGGGAAAAAGGCAAGAAAAAAAAGAATCAGGATTACTACTTCTATCAATTCAATAGCAAGTATTACGATTATTTCAGCATTGAAAGTCCTCAGCCCCTGTGGTCATGTCCTGAACCAATAGCCATTGATACAAATGACTACAATCATTTTCGATGTCATATGCGGTGTCGAAACGGAAGCGATTGGTTTGTTCTTCGTACAACACTCAGTGCTTTTTATCACAATGACACCTTGACTTCGTATGCTGCAGCTCGCTTTGGATTTAAGTACAAGAAAAGTGAAATTCAAACAGAACTTGGAATAAACCATCGATTGGGATTCTATGGATCTCTTTCCTACAAATTCAATTATTTGGAGTTTGGCCTAATGAAAAATCGAGGAACAAATCCATGGCAACTGATGTCGGATGTAAATTTCTCTACCAATGTGAAACCATACTGTGGTTTAGAACTGAGAACAAGCTACAACAGGAAATACCAGTCATTCGCAGAAGTCAATCTGCATACTGGTTTGAGTGTCAATTTCGACAATAACTTCGGGTACTACGTTCATGGAGGAATTGCACGTGACTTATCCAATCAGATAAACACCCAATCCTATCTTTACATTCAAGCTGGAATTAGCTACAGATTCGAGTTTCGTTTGAATTAATCGTTCAGTTTCAGAACCGCCATAAATGCCTCTTGCGGAACTTCTACTCGACCCACCTGGCGCATACGTTTCTTACCTTGTTTCTGTTTTTCAAGAAGCTTACGTTTACGGGAGATATCTCCACCGTAACATTTTGCAGTAACGTCTTTACGTAAGGCCTTAATCGTTTCACGTGCAATAATCTTTGCTCCGATAGCTGCCTGAATTGGAATTTCGAACTGTTGACGAGGGATCAATTCCTTCAACTTCACACAAATTTTCTTACCAAGATCGTAAGCATTGCTGCGGTGAACCAAAGCAGAAAGTGCATCCAGTTGCTCACCATTCAACAACATGTCCATACGAATCAAATCAGATTCCTTGTAGCCAATTGGATGATAATCGAAAGATGCATATCCACGAGAAACAGATTTCAAACGGTCGTAAAAGTCAAATACAATCTCTGCCAAAGGCATTTCGAATGTCAATAAAACTCTATCTTGCTTAAAGTAAACCAGATTTTTCAATTCACCACGT